>NZ_JAIUKC010000152.1:0-4292 GCF_020177435.1 Saccharopolyspora sp. 7B
GGTTGGGGGGGGGTGATCGCGGTCGGCGCGTCCGGCCGGACACCCGCCCCGGCGGCGGGGAGGTGCCCCGCCCCGGGATGTACGGCGCCGCCCGGTTGGGCCCCCCCCGGGGCGTAGGGGGGGGGGGGGGGGGGGCGCGCGGGCGGGGGGGGGCGGGCCCGGGGCGGGGGGGGGCCCGGGCGCCGGGGGGGGGGGGGGGGGGGGGGGCCCGGGGGGGGGGCCCGCCGCCCCCCCCCGGGGGGGGGGGGGGCCGCTGTTCGCCCGGCCCCCGGCTCGTCGGCCTTCTTCACCTCGTCGACCGGTTCCAGGATCGGGACGCCGCTGAAGGACTCGGGCTCATCCCCGCGTTCGTTCCGCGGCGAGCGGATCCGCCACCGGACCTCGGGGAGCTGGGCCGGGGCACCGGCGGATGCGGGGAGCGGGGCGTGCGGCGGGTCAGTCCCGCAGCGGGTCGAACTCCGGCGGGAAGTCCTCGTCGTCGTCCGGTCTGCGCGGGCGGCGCTGGCCGGTCGGGCGGGTCGCGGGGGGGGCGGGCGAGCCGGACCCCGGCGGCGTCGGCGTCGTCGGGCCGGGCCGCTGCTGCGGCTCGTCGTCCTCGGGCGCCGCCCACGTGGCGGACCCCGGTGCCTCGGCCTCCGGCTCGTCCGGTTCCTCCGGGACGCGGTCGCGCAGGTTGTCCAGCATCAGCGACCGGGTCTGGCGATCCTCGTCGCCGAGCTGCTCGGACACCACCTCGCCGACGCGGGAGGCGATGTCGCCCTGCGCCTGGCGGATGGTGCCGAGGATCTGCGCGGACAGCTCATCCAACGGCATCGAGCGGATCTTCTCCGAGAACTCGGTGCCGGTGAGGCCGCCGTCGGCGCGCACCGTCACCTTCACCCGGCCGTCCGGGCCCGTGGCGGTCAACCGGATCTGCTCGGTCTCCTCGCGCACCGCCTCGTAGCGGCGGGCCTTCTCCTCGACGCCCGTCACCCAGTCTTCGATGCGCCGTTCCGGGTCGTCCGGGTCGCTGCCGAGTGCGGCGAAGCCCGCTGGTCCGGACATGTTCTTCCCTCCGATGTGCTGCTCGATGACGTGCGCGCCGCGCGCCCGCGGCGGGGTGGGGCTACGGCATCGTCTCCGGGTCGATCCGCGGGGTGGTGCCGAGCACCTGCTGCGAATGCCCCTGGACGGCCGGAGTCTGCACCTGCCCGCCGTGCGGAGCGTTCATCGCCGTCGGGGCTTGGACCTGCTCGGTCGGGCGGGGCACGGTTCCCCGCTGCTGCTCGGTCATGCCGTCCGACGGAGTTCCCTGCTGCCGCTGGGAAAACCCGGTGGGTGACGTTGCCCTGCTGCTGTTCGGAGGCGCCGCCGGGCAGCGTGCCCTGCTGCTGTCCGGTAGGGCCGGCGCCGCCGGACAGCAGCTGGAACTGCTCGGATCCCTCCGGCACGGTGCCGTGCAACTTCTGGAAGGACTGCGAGTCGTCCTCGTCGTTGGTGTCGTACTCCTCGGCGCTGGTGCGGACGTTCTGCGCGGTGGTCTCGATGCCTTCGCGGGCGGCCTGCAGCGCCGCGATCCCTTCCTGCTCGGTCGGGTTGATGATCGGCGGCAGGAACGAGCACAGCAGCCCGTAGGCCTCGTCGGACATGCTGACCTGTTCAGCGGCCGAGATCGCGGTGTCGATCCGGTCGGTGAGCGCGTCGAGGTGGGCGGCGTGCGCCGTCAGATCCTCGGAGACGACTTCGTAGACCATGCGGAGAGCTCCTCTCCGGATGCGTTGCGCGGCAGGGTGATCATCGGGACACGAGCTCCGCAAAGTCCACAGTGGACAGAACTTCGCCGAGCCGCTGCTCGACGCGGCCCGGCTCGGCGGACATGATGCTCAGCCAGCCCCGCTCGCCGATCAGCAGGTAGCGGCCCTGGGCGGTGCCCAGCCAGCTGATGAGCGTCCGCGCCCGGGCCCCGCCGCGGCGGACGCCGAGCTGCCCACCACCGCGGCGGTTCTCCGCCAGCTCCACCAGCGCGGCCGCGTCCTGTTCGGACACTCCCGCCCGCACCAGCGCGGTGTGCTCGTCGAGATCGCCACCGAACGGGTCGTCACCGGGATCGTCCTCGTCCGCGGCCTTCGCCGGCACCTCCTGGCGCACCGTCAAGGACCGCCCCTTGCCCGGATCGGCGGGTGGCAGCACGCCCGCCACCACCGCGGCCAGCGCGCCCGGCCGGAAACCGCGCAGCGACAACCGGTCCCCGTCCAGCACCGCCAGCACCCCGGACCGGCGGTCCGCGGCGGCCAGCGCCCGGACCGTCCCGCCCACGTGGCCGACGACGCGCACCGAGATCTCGTGGACCGCCGGCAATCGCAGCAGCCCCTCCAGCTCGGCGTCCAGCCGGTCGCCGGTGGCGAGACCGCGCTCGGTCAGCGTGCGGAACGCCTCGGCGGTGCGCGCCGCGCGCTCCCCGCCGGTCGCACCGATGCTCGGCGCCCGCAGCGGGTACGGCACCCGGCCCAGGTCGAGCGCCCCGGACACCAGGTCGAACTCGACGGCGGACAGCACGAAGTCCGCTTCGCCCATCACTTTTCCCTCATCAGCACGCGCGTGATCGCGCACCGGCCCGGATAGGCCGGTGCGCCGGACGACGCGGTCAGTCCTTGTCCTTCTTCATCGGCTTGCCACCGCCGATGACCGGCGGCGGCAGGTTCACGCCCTGGGCCTCGACGATCGGCGTGCTCTCCAGGTACTTCGCGCGGCGCTCCTGGTCCTCGCCGCCCTTGCCGCGGTTCGCCTGCCCCGGCGCACCACCGGCCATGCCGCCCGCACCGGCCTGGCCGGTCGCACCCGCCGCGCCGGCCGCACCCGCCGGCTGGCCACCTGCCGTGCCGCCGGTGGGTCCGACGCCGGCCCGGCCGCCCGCACCGGGGCCGGAACCGCCCGAAGCGGCACCTCCCGAGCCCGCGCCACCGGCGCCGACCGCTCCGCCGGAGCCACCGGACGTGCCCGGAACCGACGGGATCGAACCGGACCAGCCACCGCGGGAACCACCCGGACCACCGGAACCGGGGCCACCGCCCGGGTTCTTGGCGAACGGGTTGGGGGGGGGTGATCGCGGTCGGCGCGTCCGGCCGGACACCGGCCGCGGCGGCTGGTAGGTGCCGCGACCGGTGATGTCCGGCGACGACGGGTTCGGCACCGAGCGGGGCTTCGCGGACTGCGGGGTCGTGCCGCTCGGCTTGACGTGCTTGACCGTCGGCGGGTCGAAGTTCGACTTAGCCGCGGGCGTCCGGCCACCCGGCCCCGAACGCGAGGTCGGCGTCCAGCGCGCGGGAGTGGTGCTCCATCTTCCGCATGACCTGCACGGCCTCGTCGTGCTTGGAGTCCACTTCTTCCGCCTGTTCGGACAGGTCGCTGTAGGCCATCACCATGCCTTGGAGCGCGTTCATCCCGGTTCCGCCCGCGGCCCACCGGTCGGCGATCTCGTGGTTGAACTCGACGTCGACCGGCTCCGGCATGCTGGACTTGGCCTCTTCCATGGCCCGGCCCTGCTCCTCGACGTGCTTGCCGAGGTCACCGGCCGTCGAGCCCGCCTCCGAGGTCCACCCGGCGATCTCGTGGATCGCGCCGCGCGCCGCGGTCGCCGCCTCGCCCTGCCAGCCGTGCTCGGTACCGCGGAGCCGTTCCGCCATGCGCTGCGCGGCCTCGCCCATCTCGGCGCCCAGCCGGGACCACTCGCCGGCGAGTTCGCCGACGCGGCCCGGATCGTTGTCCTGGTGCACCGCGTCGTACAGCTCGCGGTGGCTGTAGGAACTCCAGTTCTGGACGTCCACCAAGGCCCGGTCGTCGTCGGACGACCGCGCGCTCTTCGCCCGCATCACGGCCTGCTGCTGTTCTGCCACTTCCACTTCCCCCTCCGGGGGCGGTTCGCGTGCGCATCGCCACCGGCCTGGTCCTGCGGCCGAACCGGCCGCGCCACTCCGCTGCACGCCCCGGACGCGCAGGCGTCCCACCGAAGCCACGGCGGGGCGCTCGTTCTCGATCGTCGAGCCGGAACGCGGCCCGCTACCCGCGGCCGGTCCGATCTCATCATGAAGATGTCCGCGGTCTTCTCCGTGGCCCCGCTGGACCACCGATCCGAAGGAGCTCCGAATGCGCGATTCAACGAGGGTGCGGGCGGCCGCCCCCGCCCGGGACCGCCCAAGGCCTCCATCCCCGCGACCGGAGTGGAGGGGGGGGGGGGGGGGGGGGGGGGGGGGGGGGGGGGGGGGGGGGGGGGCGGCGCGCGCGGCGCGGGCGCGCGGGGGGGGGCGGCGGGGGGG
>NZ_JAIUKC010000153.1:0-6784 GCF_020177435.1 Saccharopolyspora sp. 7B
CCCCCCCCCCCGCCCGCGGGGGCGCCCCTAGCGGGGGGCCGCCCCCCCCCCCCCCGCGGGCCCCCCCCGGGGGGGGGGGGGTTTTCCGCCCCTTGCGTCCCATCCCGTTGGACGAACGGTCCGTTCACCCACATCACGGGCGGAGCAGGATCCTGATCGGGTCCCCCTCGTGCTCCCGCAGCCGCCGGATCCCCTCGGCGACTTCGTCCAGCGGGAGCACGGCGCTGACCGAGCCGGACACGTCGAGCCTGCCGCGGTCGGTCAGCTCCACCAGGTCTTCGAGGTGGCGCATCCGATAACCGGTGTGGCCGATGACGGTGTGCCGGTTGCGGACGAAGTGGATCTCCGGTCCGACGGCGAGCCGGTCGGGCGAGATGCCGACAAGCACGAGCCTGCCGCGGTGCCCGAGCGCGGCGTCGGCTTGGGTGAAGGTGGCGCTGCGCCCGACGCAGTCGAAGGCGGCACGCAGCCCGCGTCCGCCGGTGATCTCCGCGATCCGCGCCGCGACGTCCGGGTCCCCCGGGTCGAGGGCGAAGTCGGCGCCGAGCCCGATGGCGCGTTCGCGGGCGGATTCCAGCGGGTCGAGTGCGATGATCGGCGAGGCCCCGCAGATCCGGGCGAGCTGCACGAGGTGGGTGCCGATGCCGCCGAGTCCCCAGACGCCGACGGATTCGGCGGGCCGCAGCTGCGCGGTGTCGAGGGCGCCGTACGGGGTGGACACGGCGTCGGCGAGCACGGCGGCGTGTTCCAGCGGCACCGATTCGGGGACGTCGACGAGCGACACCGCCGAGGTCAGCACGTATTCGGCCCACGCGCCGTCGTAGTGGAACGCCAGCACTTGCAGGTCTTCGCACCGGTCGGTGCCACCACCGAGGAGGCACTCGGGGCATTCACCGCAGTCCTTGCCCGCGGCGATGACGACCCGGTCGCCGAGCTGCCGGTTGCGCACGCCCGCGCCGAGCGCGGCGACGACCCCGGCGGCCTCGTGCCCGGGCGTGATCTCGGGGAGCCGCGGCCGGATGTGCCCGTCGAGCTGGCTGAGGTCGGATTGGCAGATACCGCAGGCGGCGACGCGCACGAGCACTTCACCGGGCCCGGGCTGGGGGACGGGCACGTCGCGGACGGCGAGCTCACCGGTGGCGGCGTCGAACCGGACCGCGCGCATGGTGGCGGGAACCGGTCGGTCGAGGACAGCTGGCATGGGAGTGCCCTTTCTCGGTGTGCCCCGGCTTCGGGGCGCGGGAGGCGGTCGCGCACCGGCTCGCCCGGCACGACGGGCACGACGGGCGGCGGAGCACGAACGGGTCGGTGGATCAGTCGACGGCGGGTCGGTCGACGGTGGGTCGGTCGATTGGTGGAGTCGGTCGATCGGTGGAGTCGGCCGGAAACGGACTGCGGCGCAGGCGATCGGCGACGAGCACCGCTGCTCGACGGCACGAACGATCGGCGTAGCTCAACGGCGCGGACGGTCGGCAGCCAACCGCTCGACGGCACGAACGACCGGCAAGTGCAGCCACCGCGAGCGGCGAGCACGCACCCCCGGACCACCAGCACCACGACGCCCGGCAGCGGAAGCAGCGACACGCGCACCCGCCGAGCTCACCGCCCGATCAGCGAAGCGACCGAGCCGATCCGACCCGCGCGCTCACCCCCGGAATCCGGGCACCCCGCCGGAGAACAAGGTGCTCACCGAGTCGGCGAGCTCCGCGGGCGTCCAGTCGGCGTCGGCGTCGAGCAGCAGCCGGGCACCGGATTCGGCGGCGCCGACGGCGAGCGCCGCCAGCACACCGGCGCGGCGGTCGGCCTCGGGCGCGGTGTCGCCGAGCCAGTCGCGCAGCACCGGGGTGAGCCGTTCGACGGCCCGCGCCCGGGAGCCCTGCACGGCGCGCGCCCGGTCGGCCCGCACCTGGGTCCCGTACAGCAGCCGGTAGCTCTCCGGCGCGTCGCGGACGGCGGTGTAGTAGGCGATGAGCACGTCGCGCAGCGCGTTCGCCGGGTCCGGCTCGGCGCGGGCGGCGTCGAGTGCGGTGGCGAGCTGTTCGGTGAACCGGCGGCTTTCCCGCTCGTCGAGGGCGTGCAGCATGGTGTCGCGGTTGTTCCAGCACCGGTAGAGCACGGTCTTGGCGACTCCGGCTTCGGCGGCGACGGCGTCCATGGACACGGCGTCCCCCTCGCGCGCGGTCACGCGCAGCGCGGCGTCGAGCACGAGTTCCTTGCGGACGGCGAGCGGCAGGTGCTGCGCGCGTCCCCCCTTGGCGCCGGTCATGGCCGCGTCCTCCCCGGTTCGTCTCAGCTGTCGCGCATCGGGTGCATGCGCAGCAGGAAGGTCGGCGAGACCAGTCCCACCGGCAGCGGCAGCTTGCCGACCCTCATGTTGACGCGGCGGTAGTGCGCGTTCAGCGGCGGCCCGGAGATGAGGGTGTCGAGCGGGTCGGTGTAGGAGCCGCCGATGGTGAGGTCGACGTCGGCGGCGCGCTGCTCCAGCGGGTGGTCGACGGTGCTGAAGGTGACGAGCCGGGGGACGGAGAGCCCGACGGTGCCGATGACGTTGCGGAACGGCTGGTTGAAGATCGGCGGCACCGAGTCGACCTCGTCGCCGAAGCGGCCGGTGATGCGGATGAGGTCGACGCCGCGGCGGCGCACGACGGCTTCGACGCGGTCGTCGTGCTCGGCCCAGTCGATCTCGGCCATCTTCTTGGGGAAGCCGAGGGTGTCGCGACCGCCGATGAGCGCGGTGTCGTCGTCGACGACGATCCACGGGCAGTGGGCGGCGCGGAACGGGCCGTGCTTGACGTTCAGGAACAGCGCGGCTTCGTGGTAGGTGCTGTTGAAGTTCGTCCACGGGTAGTCGACGACGAACAGGGTGGCGGTGCTGCTCTCGTCCATCTTGACCCCGGCGGGCAGCACGTGGTTCGCGGCGTCGCGGTCGATGGGGACGGTGGCGGAGAGGAACTTCGCGTTCTTGTACTTGTCGGCCTTGGGGCTCTGCCTGCGGCGGAGGTCGGCCTTGGCCTCGTCGAAGGTGAACTCCGGGCGGGCGTCGGCGGGGGCGACGCCTTCTTCGGACATCTGGACCTTGCCGACCTGGTGGGTCGTCATCTGTGTGCCTCCTCGTGTTTTGTACCTCGCAGTACAATCATTGTACTTACGGGTACAAAAGTCAAAGGTGCTGGTGAACAGCGCTGTTCGGCCGCCCGAGGCCGCGGACCGCCGCACGGGCGATCAACCGGCGGCCGAGCCGTCGTATCGTCCAGGACCGTCGATGCCCGATCGGCTGCGAAGGAGCGGGCGGTGTCGAGTTCCACCACCGGAGGACCCTCGATCGCGGGGCGGATGGATCGCCTCCCGCTGATCGGCACGCATCGGAAGGCCACCACCGCCGTCGGGCTGGGGCTCTTCTTCGACATGTACGAGATCTTCCTGACGCCGGTGCTCAGCACCGCCCTCGTGCAGGAGTTCCAGCTCAGCACGGCCGAACTGCCGCTCGTGCTGGCCTCCACGTTCCTCGGCATGTTCGTCGGCACGCTGCTGCTCGGCAGGCTCGCCGACCGCATCGGGCGCCGCCGCGCGTTCTTGCTCAGCCTCGCCGTGTACTCGCTGTTCTCACTGCTCGGCGCGTTCAGCACCGGGCCGTGGATGCTGGCCGCCACCCGGTTCGTCGCCGGCGTCGGCATCGGCGCCGAACCACCGCTGGCGGACGCCTACCTCAGCGACCTGCTACCCGCGAAGCGCCGCGGCCGGTACATCGCCTGGGCCTACACCGTGGCGTTCCTCGGCGTGCCCGCCGCCGGATTCCTCGCGCACTGGCTCGTCCCCGCCGCACCACTGGGCATCGCGGGCTGGCGTTGGATGTTCGCGCTCGGCGCGCTCGGCGCCGTCGTCGTGTTCCTGCTGCGGCGCGGGCTCCCCGAGTCACCGCGCTGGCTGGCCGCCACCGGCAGGCAGGCCGAGGCCGAAGCCCTCGTCGACGAGTTCGAAGCGCAGGCCCGCGCCACCGGAGCCGCACTGCCCGAGCCCGAACCCGCGCGCACCGCGCCCCGCCCGGCCGGTGGACTCCGCGACCTCGTCGCCGCCCCGTACGGGAAGCGCACCGCGATGATGGCCGCGTTCCAGGTGCTGCAGACCGTCGGCTACTACGGGTTCGGCACGATGGTGCCGCTGGTGCTCGCCGCGAAGAGTTACGAGATCACCGACACGCTGCTGTTCAGCGCGGTCACCTACCTCGGCTACCCGGCGGGTGCGGCGCTGTCGCTGCCGTTCGTGGAGCGGATGGAGCGCAAGCACCTGGTGATCGCCTCCGCGCTGGGCATGATGGTGCTGGGGCTGGCGTTCGGGTTGTCCGCCTCGACGGTGCCGATCGTGGCGTTCGGGTTCCTCTACACCGCGGTGAGCAACGTGTTCTCGAACGCGTTCCACATCTACCAGGCGGAGATCTTCCCGACGCACATCCGCGCGACCGCCGCGTCGTGGACGTACTCGCTGTCCCGGCTGACCACCGGTGCGATGCCGTTCGTGCTGGTGCCGCTGCTGCACGCGCAGGGCGCCGGGGTGCTGTTCGCGGTGGTCGCCGCCGCGATGATCGGGGTCGGCGTGGACATCGGCCTGTTCGGACCGCGCTCGACCGGGCGACCCCTGGAAGACGTCAGCGAGCGGTAGCGAGCTCCGGCTCCGGCTCGAACCGGGCCCGGAACCGCTCGGTGGTCTGCGGCACCACCAGCACCACCGCGATCGCCAGCGCCGGCCCCACCAGCAGCGCGGTGAACGCGGCGGAGTAGCCGCCGTGCTCCACGACGTAGCCGAACACGCCGGGGCTGAGCACCCCGGCCAGCTGCCCGCCGAACATGATCACTCCCCCGGCGACGCCGGTGAGCCCGGCGGGCAGGCTGCGCAGCGGCACCGAGAAGCACGGCAGGTACGCCAGCCCCGCCACCCCGCCGAGCACGGTCACGCACGCCACGAACAGCGGCACCGACGGCATCCGCGGCAGCAGGGGCAGCAGGGGCAGCAGCAGCCCCACCACCAGCATGCTCGGCACCACCAGCAGCCGCGGCCGTCCGCCGAGGCGGTCCGACAACCGCCCGCCCAGCACCGTCCCGGCCGCTCCCAGCAGCGTCGGGCCGATCAGCGCCAGGCTCGCCTCGCCGATCGCCAGGCCGCGCGCCTCCACCAGGTACGAGGTCGTCCAGGTGCCGATGCCCCAGCTCACCACGTCGTAGGCGAAGAACATCACCGCGAACCCCCACAGCACCGGGGAGCGCAGCAACCGCGCGGTGCCACCGCCGGCGCGCGCGGACCCGGTGAGCTCCGGGGCCATCGGCTCCGGCATCCACCGCAGCACCGCGGCGAACACCAGCAGCCCCAGCACGGCCACCACCAGGAACCCGACCCGCCAGTCCCACAGCGACAGCAGCACCGCGCCCACCACGGCGGCCAGCAGCGCCCCCACCGCGTTCGAGCTCTGCGTCCACCCGTTCGCGGTGAGCCGCTGCTGCGGGGTGCTGCGCGCGCTCAACGCGCTGACCGACGCCCCGGGGAACAGCCCCTGCGCGGCGCCGAAGCACAGCCGCAGCACCACCAGCGAGGCGAACGACCAGGCCAGCGCGGTCAACCCGGTGCACACCGACCACAGCAGCAGCGCGATCGCCGCCACCCGCACCCCGCCGAAGCGGTCCGCGAGCAGCCCGCCCGGGATCTGCACCAGGGCGTAGGTCAGGAAGAACGCCGACACCACCAGCCCGCGCTCCCCGTGCCCGAGGCCGAACTCCTCGCCGATCGACGGCAGCGCCACGTTGATGAGGAGCCGATCCACGTAGTCCACGGTCCAGGCCGCGAACAGCAGGGCCACGGTGATGCGGGTCGTCCGGTGCACGAGCGCTCCTCCCGCCCCTGCGGGGCGAACGGCCGACGGGGCCACCGGAACCTACGCCGGACGGACCCTCCCAGGGAGGCCCGGCGTGAATTCGATCTTGCGAATGGACGGCGCCGGGCCGAGCGCGCCACCATCCCGGCACCGCACAGCGCCTACCCCCGTCCGAGTGACCGTCCACGATTGACACGCATACCCCCCAGGGGTATACCTGGCACGGCGGAGGAACGGTGCGCACCGGAGCGGGGAGGACGTCGATGCACGGGTACACCCAGGACAAGGACGAGTACGCCAAACGGCTGCGCCGAATCGAGGGACAGGTCCGCGGCCTCGCCAAGATGATCGAGGACGACAAGTACTGCATCGATGTGCTCACCCAGATCAGCGCCACCACCAAAGCGCTGCAATCGGTCGCGCTGGGCCTGCTCGACGAGCACCTCAAGCACTGCGTCGCCGAAGCGCTCACCGAAGGCGGTGCGGCCGCCGACGCCAAGGTCGCCGAGGCCGCCGCGGCGATCGCTCGGCTGGTCCGGTCCTGACCACCGGCAGCACCAGGAACCACGAGAAGGGGACGTATATGAGCCAGTCGACCTACACCGTCACCGGGATGACCTGCGGCCACTGCGTGAGCTCGGTGACCGAGGAGATCAGCGAGATCGCCGGCGTCTCCGACGTCGCCGTCGACCTCGCCACCGGATCGGTGACCGTGACCAGCGCCGAACCGCTGTCCGACAGCGCGGTCCGCGGCGCGGTCGAGGAGGCCGGCTACCAGCTGGTGACGGCGTGACCACCGCGGCGGGGGGGGGGGGGCGCCCCCCCCCCCCCCCCCCCCCCCCCCCCCGGCCCGCGGCGCCGCCGCAGGGGGCCGCCGCCCCCCCGCCCCCCCCCGCGGGGGGCGCGGCGAGGAAAAGTTGGCGG
>NZ_JAIUKC010000154.1:0-16377 GCF_020177435.1 Saccharopolyspora sp. 7B
CCCCCCCCCGGGGGGGGGGGGGGGGCGGGGGGGGGGGGGGGGGGGGGCGCGGCCCCCGGGGGGGGGGGGGGGGGGGCCCCCCCGGGGGGGGGGGCGCCCCCCCCCCCCCCCCCCCCCGCTCCCGCACCTCCGGGCGAACAGGAGACCGCACGATGAGCACTGCAACGCCGGCCGGCACCGGACGGCACGTCGAGCTGATCATCGGAGGCATGACCTGCGCCTCCTGCGCGAACCGGGTGGAGCGCAAGCTGCGCAAGCTCGACGGCGTCACCGCCACCGTCAACTACGCCACCGAGAAGGCCGCCGTCACCTACCCCGCCGAACTCGACCGGCAGCGGCTCATCGACCAGGTCGAAGCCGCCGGGTACACCGCTTCCGTCCCCGAACCGGACGAGACCGGCGACGCCGCCGAGACCACCGACCTGCGCGACCGGCTGATCACCTCCGCCGTGCTGGCCGTGCCGGTGATCGTGCTCGCGATGGTGCCCGCGTTCCAGTTCACCTACTGGCAGTGGGTGTCGCTGGTGCTCGCCGCGCCCGTCGTCGTCCTCGGCGGCGCCCCGTTCCACCGGGCCGCCTGGACCAACCTGCGCCACGGCGCCGCCACCATGGACACCCTCGTGTCCCTCGGCACGCTCGCCGCGTTCCTCTGGTCGCTGTACGCGCTCGTGCTCGGCACCGCCGGGATGCCCGGCATGACCCACGGGTTCGAATTCGGCACCAGCCCCGGCGGCGGCGCCGGATCCATCTACTTGGAGGTCGCGGCCGGAGTCACCACGTTCCTCCTCGCCGGGCGCTACTTCGAAGCGCGCTCCAAGCGGCGCACCGGAGCGGCGCTGCGCGCCCTCCTGGAACTCGGCGCGAAGGACGTCGCCGTGCTGCGCGACGGGCGGGAGCACCGCATCCCCGTCGACGACCTCGCCGTCGGCGACCTGTTCGTGGTGCGGCCCGGCGAGAAGATCGCCACCGACGGGACCGTCGACGAAGGCGGCTCCGCCATCGACAGCTCCATGCTCACCGGCGAATCCGTGCCCGTCGAAGTGGGGCCCGGGGACGGGGTCGTCGGCGCCACGGTCAATTCCGGTGGACGGCTCGTGGTGCGCGCCACCCGCGTGGGGACGGACACCCAGCTCGCGCAGATGGCGCGGCTCGTCGAACAAGCCCAGACCGGCAAGGCCGCCGTGCAGCGGCTCGCCGACCGGATCTCCGCGGTGTTCGTGCCGATCGTCATCGGCCTCGCGCTCGCCACCCTCGGCGGATGGCTGCTCGCCGGTGGCGGCGCCGACGCCGCGTTCACCGCCGCCGTCGCCGTGCTCATCATCGCCTGCCCCTGCGCGCTCGGACTCGCCACCCCGACGGCGCTGCTCGTCGGCACGGGCCGCGGTGCCCAGCTCGGGGTGCTCATCAAGGGCCCCGAAGTGCTCGAATCGACGCGGCGCATCGACACCGTCGTGCTCGACAAGACCGGCACCGTCACCACCGGGCAGATGTCGCTGTCCGCCGTGCACCTCGCCGACGGCACCGACGATCAGCAGGTGCTGCGGCTCGCGGGCGCCGCCGAACACGGCTCCGAGCACCCCATCGCCCGCGCCATCGCCCGCGGCGCCGCCGACCGCGTCGGCGAACTGCCCGCCGCCACCGACTTCGGCAACGTCGAAGGCCTCGGCGTGCGGGCCACCGTCGACGGGCACCAGGTCAGCATCGGGCGCCTCTTCGACGGCGAGCTGCCCGCCGCGCTGCGCGACGCCAAGACCGCCGCGGAGAACGCCGGGCGCACCGCCGTCGTCCTCGCCTGGGACGGCGCCGCGCGAGCCGTGCTCGACGTCGCCGACACCGTGAAACCCTCCTCCGCTGAAGCCGTGCGCGGGCTCCGCGACCTCGGGTTGCGGCCCGTGCTCCTGACCGGCGACAACGAGGCCGTGGCCAGGACCGTCGCCACCGAAGTCGGCATCGACGAGGTCATCGCCGAAGTCCTGCCGCAGGACAAGGCCGCCGTCGTCAGCCGCCTGCAAGGCGAAGGGCGGGCCGTGGCGATGGTCGGCGACGGCATCAACGACGCCGCCGCGCTCGCCCAAGCCGACCTGGGGCTCGCCATGGGCACCGGCACCGACGTGGCCATCGAGGCCTCCGACCTCACCCTTGTCCGGGGCGACCTGCGCGCCGCCGTCGACGCCATCCGGTTGTCCCGCGCCACGTTGCGCACCATCAAGGGCAACCTGTTCTGGGCGTTCGCCTACAACGTCGCCGCCATCCCGCTCGCCGCTGCGGGCCTGCTCAACCCGATGATCGCCGGTGCCGCGATGGCCTTCTCCTCGGCGTTCGTGGTGGCGAACAGCTTGCGGCTGCGCCGCTTCCACCCCACCACCCACCCGCCATCGGAGTGAACGGACCGTTCGTCCCATCTAGTTGGTCGAAGGGTCCGTTCACTCCAGCTGGCTCGGGACTGCACGGGGTCGCCGCGGTCTTGCGGAACGGCGAACCGCGACCGACGAGGACTCCGAGTGAACGGGCCCGTGGGGGAAGTTGAAGAGCGGCAACGTCCGGTAACAAGGGAAACCCCCGGGGGGCGGCCCCCCCCCCCGCCCCCCCCCCCCCCCGGGGCCCCCCCCCCCCCCCCCCCCCCCCCCCCCCCCGCCCCCCCCCCCCCCCCCCCCCACTCGCTCAACCGCGTGGCGCCGCGCCTCCGCCAGGCCGAAGCGGACCTCAGGGGCGCCGCGGGCTCGGCAACGCCCGGAGCACCAGCGCAGGATGCGGGTCCGGGCCGAACGCCGTGGACTTCACCGGCAGGCGAACCCCGGTCGCCGCGGCAGCCGACAGGTCCAAGTGGCTCGGCGGGAACGCGATCGCCGCGATGCCGCCGAGTTCGCGCACCGCGTGCAACGCCCGCGGCGCGCTCGGCTCATACAGCACTGGTGACTCGGCCACCACATCGAGGAACGCCTGCAGCACCGAGATGTGCATCGACCGCAACGACTCCGGGAACCGCTCGCACGGTCCCTGCAGGAACTCGACGGTGGGCCGGTCCAGCAAGAAGGCGCGGTCCGGCGTCGCGACGATGAACGCGGCCCCGTGGTAGGAGCGGGCCCGCAGTACGTCGAGCCACTCCTCCAGCGGCCCGGCCAACGCGGTGATCTGGAACCACTGCTGCGCGGCGGCGAGCGCCTTCCACGGATCGACGTGCGGCAGCACCCGGTGCACCGGACGCAACCGCATCGGGCTGCGCTTGGTGTCGACGAGCAACGCGGGGATGTAGTCCCACGGCCCGCGCCCGTACCCGGCGGCGTGCACCTCACGCCGGAACCGGCGGGCGGCCACGTGGCGGTGGTGCCCATCGGCGATCAACGCGGCCCGCTCGTGCAGCGCATCGATGATCTCCCCGCAGGTGGAGCGTTCGGTGAGCCGCCACACCCGGTGCTGCTGGCCGTCCGGAGTGCGCAGCTCGGTCAGCGGCCGCTGCCGGACGGCGGTGTCGAGCTGCGCGGCGGTGCGGTCGGTACCGCCGTAGCCGAGCAGAATCGGCGGCATGCTCATCCGTCCGGCGCGCATCAGCTCGACCATGGCGTCGGTGTGCGCAGGTGCGACGTCTTCGTGCGGAAGCAGCCGGCTGTCCAGGTGCACCGCGGAGATCACGCCGCGTTGCACGCCAAGCGGACCGGTCTGCTCGTAGACGTACATGGCGGGACGTTCTTCGCGGGCGAGCACCTCGAGGCGCTTCCACTCGTCCAGCAACCGCACCGAGTTCTCGACGTCCACGCGGTCCCACGGAGTGGCGTGGCGATCAGCGAGGCCGCGCAGCCGCTCGGGCGCGAGTACCCAGGCGCGGAACGGGCGGATGTCGACTCCCACTCGTACCGAACTCGTCACCACCGCAGTATCAACCCGCGGCTGAGCGTGCGGTGAAGCGGTCGCGGAAAGCACCGATTTGTGCGCTATGCCAGAGGTTTCCTCGACGGAGAGTGATCTCCACTCACCCTGGCGGGGCTGCGACGAGCGCGGCGTGGAGGTCGTCCAACGCCCCGTCCGCGGCGATGAGGAGGCGGGTGCATTCCTGCTCGGTACCGGGCTGCGGCGGGAAGCACCCGCGTCCGGACAGCTCGGTCACCCGCTGCTCCAGCGTGCGCGCCGGGTCGGTGATCTGCGGCGGGTTCTCGGTGGAGTCGGTGGCGCTGAGCGCGATGTTGCGCACCTGCGCCAGATAGCGTTCGCAGCGCTCGGTGCCGTGCTGAGCAGCACGCGTGTAGCACTGGTCCTGCGTGACGAAGCCGATCTTGGTGATGATGTCCTGCCGGGACACGCTCGGCACGTGGCGCTGCACGCCGGGGTCGGTCTGGTAGCCGGCGCACCCGGTCAACGCCAGCGCCGCCAGCGCCACGACCACCGCCGATTTCCGGTGTGATGTCGTCGTTCGCATCCCTCACCCCTTCCGCGGGTCACAGTACGCCCGGGTGGGTTCGGTCGGAGCGGTAGGCGGAGGTCGCGACGCCCCCGCACGCAGCCCTCCGGAGTGAACGGACCGTTCGTCCGATCGTTCTGGATGAACAGTCCGTTCACTCGAGCCGAAAGCTCGTCGAGCCGGCTTCGACGAGCGGCGGACGTCGCGTCGCACGCCCGAGACCTCTCCCGGGTGAACGGACCGTTCGTCCGATCCCGTTGGACGAACGGTCCGTTCACTCCACCAGGAATCGGGAAGTTGTCCACAGGTCGGCGATTCATCCACAGATCTCGAAATCGATGTGGCGCCGAGGTGAGCTGAGTGGTCATCGTGGAGTCATGCCGAGGAGAACGATCGCTGACTGGGACGGGGTGGCCACCGCGGCCACCTACGGCGTCATCACAGCGCGCGCTCTCGACGAACTCGGCGTACCGAGGCAGACCGTCTACCACCGGGCCTCGATCGGCGGCCCGTGGAAGCGGCTGCTCCCCGGGGTCATCATGCTGTCGTCGGGCACCCCCACTCGCGAGCAGCACCTGGACGCCGCGCTCCAGTACGCGGGCACCGGCGCGATGATCACCGGAATCGCCGCTTGCCGGTTGCACGGGATGACGCAGTTCCCCGGCACGGAAGAAGTGCACATGCTCATCCCGGAAGCTCGAAAACGCGCCAGCAAGGAGTTCGTCGAGATCGAGCGGACCACCCGCTTGCCGCGGCCCGCATCTCAAGGCGGCTTCCGGGTTGCGCCTCTCGTCCGTGCGCTGCTCGACGCGGCACGTCGACTGCCGACGCTGGACCAGGTGCGAGCACTGCTCGCCGAGGCCGTGCAACGCGGAATGGTCACTGCGGAAGCTCTTGCCAAGGAAGCGAAGGCCGGGTCGCGGCGAGGGGTCGCCCGCTGCCGCATCGTGCTCGAAGAGCTGGGTGCCAACGTCCATTCCGCGGCCGAAGGGTGGGCGTACCGGCTGGCGCGGAAAGCCGGTTTACCGCGGATGCAGTGGAACGTCCGGTTGCTCGGCCCCGACGGGAAGCTGTTGGGCGTACCCGACGGCTGGATCGACGAGGTCGGGCTCGCCTGGCAGATCGATTCCCTCAACTTCCATCTACGGCCGGCCGGCTACGAGAACACGGTGCGACGGCACACGCTCATGACCGCCGCAGGTGTCGTCGTCGTGCACACGCTCCCGAAGCACATCCGATCGAACCCGGCCGCGGTGCTGGATGAGCTCCGACGCTCGTACCAGGTTGCTCGACAACGTCCCCGTCCACGAGTGACAGCCGTTCCCCACACGACCGAACGCCGCTGAACCACCCGCGCCCCGAACGGATCCCGTGCTTCGCGCACGGCGTCGCGTCTCCCCGCCACCGGCTCCCCAGCGCCGACCTACGCACCACTCACGCTGCCTTTCGACCCACCGCGCGTCGGCTACAGCACGCGCGGCGTTCTGCTGCCGGGAGGAAGGTGAACGGACCGTTCGCCCAATCCCGCTGGACGAACGGTCCGTTCACTTCAGAGGATCTCGAGCGCGCTTGAATCGGTCTGCTGGTCACCACGCCGACAGCCGACGCAGGTAATCGACCGAATCAGTTGGTGAACGGACCGTTCGTCCCATCTAGCCGGACGAACGGTCCGTTCACTCCTGGACGGTGCGTGCGGGACCGAACGGCGTTTTTCGAGTGAACGGACCGTTCGTCCCGATCTATTGGAACGACGGTCCGTTCACTCGGGTGCCGGTTAGGGCTGGGCTAGGCGGAGCAGGCGCGCGCACGCCGTGTCCTCATCCGGCGAGGTGGCGATCACGTGCCACTCGCCGCGTTCGGCGACGCCGGTGTCCCAGCCCTGCGTGCCCTTGCGCAGGAACAGGAACTCGGTGGGCGGCATCCGCGGTTCGTGCACGCCCTCGATCCACAGCTCGCTCTCGGCCACACCCGATCCGCGCAGGAGGGTGAACAGTTCGCGGCGGTCCATCCGCCTACCGTAGATCGTCCGCGGGCTTGAGGTAGCCGTTGGACAACAGCCACCGGACGTTCAGCCGCTGCCCGTCGCCCGGCTGGAGGAACGCGGGGTCGAGCAGAATCTGGGTGCCACCACCGGGCTGGGCGAACCAGGCGGCGATGGGTCCTTCCCACGCGGTGAACGGCCGCGCCACCTCGTACCGGTGGTAGCCGCAGGGGAAGTCGGCTTCCCTGGTGGTCAGGCTCTGCGGCGGCAGCGAACGTTCGGCGTAGTCGTCGCCGGCAGGGGCGAGGAAGGAGCCGTACTCGGAGCCGAAGCGGTCCAGTTTTTCGCCCACTTCCAGTACTTCGGCGTCCTTGTCGGCACTTCCGTCGGGGAGCACTTCGAACCCGTCCAGCGGCGGGTACTTCCAGCTCTCCGCCGTGGAGTCCCAGTACTCCGCCAGGAACCGGTCCGGCGGGAGGTTCCCGCTGCGTGAGTAGCCGGCCAGCAGCGGTCCGACGGGCTCCTGCCACGGCCGGGGCAGCACCGCAGGCCCCCATCGTTCGTCGCCGGCGTGGACCCCGGTGCAGGGTTCGGGCCGGTCGGCGTGCGGCGCCGCTTGGGCCGGTGCGGCGGGCACCAGCACGGCCACCAGCCCGAAGCACAGCGCGAGCAGGGCTCGTCTGCGGCGCGGCACGCGCGGGTGCGGGACGGCCGCGCCGCTGCGTCGGATCGCGTTTCGGGAACACGGCATTTCGAACCCCAGCATGGAACTCCTCCTGATCGCTGTGCTGGCCCCACTGATAGCGGCCGAGTGATCACCCGGGGAACGTTCCACGTGGATTGCGCTCGATCGGTTCGCACTCGCTACCTGATCGGATGGATCTTGGTTCTGATTCTGACGCTCCGCATCCGAAGTCGTCGGTGCCACCGCCGCGGGCTGCTCGGAACCCGCCGCTGAACTCGGCGACCGGCCCGCAGGTCCTTTTTGGACGTGCCGAATCCGGGACTTTTCCCTGGCGGTGAACGCTCGACCTTCCCCGGAAGGCGGCCGCGGACCCCGCTGCGCGAACCCGGCACCGTCCACGCTGAGTCACCACGGAACCGACCGGCCTCCCGCGAGTGGAAAACCCGGATCCGGCCACGACTCGAATTCACCGGGAAAAGGCAATCCGGCATTGCCGGAACGCGCGCCCTGAAATCCGCTGCGCACATCGACCCAGCCCCGCCGAGACGGCGAACCGGCGGCGGAACGCCCGGCCACCCCGACGATTCGGCGGCTCAGCCCGTGCCGGTCCCGCCGGTCCCGTCCCCGAACCGGACGTGCTCGGGCTGCGGGATGAGCAGTTCGTCGACCCCGCAGCCGAGCACGGCGCAGAGCACGTCCAGGTCGGCGAGCTTCACGCTGCCGGGCTGCCCGGACCACAACGCGGACATCTTGCCCGCGGAGATCACCATCCCGCGCTCGGCGAGCCTGCGCTGCAGGTCACTGGCCTTCCATATGCCCCGGTTGGCCGCAGCCAGCCGCAGGTTCCACCGCATCCGCACCTCCTCCTGCCCCAGCCGGCACCGCGGACGCGCGCGGCGCCGGTCGCGGGACCACCCCGTTCTGATCGCCACACCGTTCCCCGCCCAACACCGCACGACGCCTTTCGGGATTGTTTCAGGAATGCCGAATTCGCCTCGACAAGGTCGGGTTAATCGCGAACGCTACTGCATCGATCCAAGCACTCCGCAACCGGTTCCCACCGACCGCCCCCGTACTTCGCCCGGCCGGAGCAGCACGTCGTGCACGGCGCGAATCGGACCCGCTGGAAAACGGGTTCGATCGTCCGCGGAACGACCAGAGAACACCGATTTATTTCCAAGCGCAACTACTTCCCGTGATCACAATAGGCGAAACGAGTGATGGTCGGTGATGTAGCTCCCGCCCGCCACCGGAGCAGCCACTCTTAGCACCTTCGGGTGACTGTACGGCCCCATCCGGCGGTGCTAGCGTCTTCTCCGCCAGGAAATGAGCACGCAATTTGCCGATGCCCGGTTTCCACGTCGGCGTCTTTCCATTCACGCGAAACCCAGCGGAAAACAAGCGAACTCAGTCGAAGAATCGGCCTGTTCCCCTCGAACCGGCCGATTGGCGACCCCGCGACCCGAACCGGGCCGGGCCGGGTCGTTCACCGGCACGGCGGCCAGCGAAGCCCGCCGCGGTCGAGCACGCCCCGCTCCACCGGAGCATTCGGCGCTTTCCCCAGAACTCGAACGAAAGATTAGGTGGTGTACGTCGTGACCGTGGCGGATTCGGGTGTCGACGAGAACGAGCGGCCGCAGCTGAGCCTGGGTACGGCCGCCGCGCGGAACCTCGCGACGACGACCAAGACCCCACCGCAGATGCAGGGCATCACCTCGCGGTGGCTGCTGCGGATGCTCCCGTGGGTGCAGGCGACCGGCGGGACCTACCGGGTCAACCGCAGGCTCACCTACACCTTGGGCGACGGGCGGGTGACCTTCACCAACACCGGCTCCGACGTCCGGGTCATCCCCCAAGAGCTGCGCGAGCTGCCGCTGCTGCGCGACTTCGACGACGAGTCGGTGCTCGGCGCGCTCGCCGACCGCTTCGTCCAGCAGAACTTCGAGCCCGGCGACGTCCTCGTCGAGGCCGGGCAGCCCGTGGACCAGGTCTTCCTGCTGGCGCACGGCAAGGTGAACAAGCTCGGCCGCGGCGAGTACGGCGACGACACCGTGCTCGGCGTCCTCGCCAACGGCGAGTACTTCGGGGAGTCCGCGCTGCTCAGCGCCGACGGCACTTGGGCCCACACCATCAAGGCCGTCACCTCCGGCACCGTGCTCGCGCTGCGGCACCAGAGCCTGCAGGAGATGAACGCCGCCGAGCCGCTGCGCCAGCACCTCGCCGGCATCGACACCTCCACCGGGAAACCGCAGAACGAGCACGGCGAAGCCGAGATCGGCATCCACTCCGGACACAGCGGCGAAGCTCTGCTCGGCGGCACCTACGTGGACTACGAGCTCAGCCCGCGCGAGTACGAGCTCAGCGTCGCCCAGACCGTGCTGCGCGTGCACAGCCGGGTCACGGACCTCTACAACCAGCCGATGAACCAGACCGAGCAGCAGCTGCGGCTCACCATCGAAGCACTCCGCGAACGCCAAGAGCACGACCTGCTCAACAACCCCGACTTCGGACTCCTCCACAACGCAGACCTCTCCCAACGCATCCACACCCGCACCGGCCCACCCACCCCCGACGACCTCGACGAACTCCTGTCCACGGTGTGGAAGGAGCCGACGTTCTTCCTGGCGCACCCGCGGGCGATCGCCGCGTTCGGCCGGGAGTGCAGCAAGCGCGGGCTGTACCCGCAGAACGTGGACTTCCAGGGCCACCAGGTCCCGGCGTGGCGCGGCGTGCCGCTGCTGCCGAGCAACAAGATCGGGGTGTCGGAGACCCGCACCACCTCGATCATGCTGTTGCGCGCCGGGGAGCAGAACCAGGGCGTCGTCGGCCTGCACCAGACCGGCATCCCGGACGAGTACCAGCCGGGCCTGTCGGTGCGGTTCATGGGCATCAACGAGAGCGCCGTCATCTCGTACCTGGTCAGCACCTACTACTCGGCCGCGATCCTGGTGCCGGATGCCCTCGGCGTGCTGGAGCACGTCGAGATCGGGCGCGAGGGCTGACCCGGGATGCGGGCCTTGGAGATCCCCGGTTCCGGTGCGCCGTGCGGTGCGCGGCTGAACCCGCACGTGGATCGCGCGCACGCGCTCGCCGCCAGGTGGACGCGGGAACAAGGCCTGCTTCTGTCCGATGTGGACTTATCCGGTCCACGTCGGCCCGCGGACGCGGGGATCCCGAGCTCCCCGCACTCCCCCGGCGCGGACCCGTTCCGGGTCGCACCCGGGGAGGAAGCTCCGGGGCCGGTGGCTCACACGCCTGACGCCACCGGCCCCGGGGTGACCGCATCCGCCGTGCGGGACCAGGTGCTGCTCGCCGCCTGGACCCATCCCGACGTGCCCGGCGCGGAGCTGGCGCTGATCGCCTGCTTCGAGGTGTGGGTGGCGGCGGTGCGCGGGCACGTCCGGCGCTGCTCGGGGGCAGTCGCCGAGCGCTCCGTGGCGGGGTTGCACCAGGTGCTGACCGGTGCGGCCGAATCCCGAGACGCCGCTGACCCCGCCGGCAGGGCGTTGCGCGACCTGCGTTCCCGAGTCGCGCCGTCGTGGCGGCGGCAGGTCGATGCCGCGCTGATCGACCTGCTGCGCGGGCAGGCCGCCGAGTCGGCGGGGGCGGCGGTGTCCCGGGTGCCCAACCCGATCGACCACCTGGGCGCGGGCCGCACCAGCGGGCCTGGTCCGTGGGCCGCGCGGCTGGTGGCCTACGGGCTGCGGGTGCGGATCCCGCGGCAGGTCGCCGCGAGCGCCGCGTTCCGCGCGGTGCACGACGCGTTCTGCGACGTGGTGCTGCTGCGCACCCGGAACGCGGGCGCGCCGGAGGAACCGCGGGACGAGCTCTCCGACAGCGTCGTGGTGCTGCAGCGGCACTTCGGGCAGTCCCGGGCGCGAGCGCTCGCCATGCTCGACGACCTGTTGTCGTGGCGCGCGGAACGGTTCGACGAGCTCACCGGCACCGGCCTGCCCGTGCTGCTGGCGGAGTGCGCGGACGCGGCGCAGCGCGACGCGGTGCTGCGCTACGTCCAGGGGCTGCGGGACTGGTCGGCGGGCCTGCTGGCGTGCCGGCCGGACACGGCGCCGCGGGACGCCGGGCCGCCGCGCCCGGCCCCGCGGCACGCCTCGAACCGGTTGCGGCTGCCCGAGTTCTTCATGCCCTTCGACACCAGGCGGAATCCGGCGGTGGACGCGGCGCGGCGGCACTGCCGCGAGTGGGCCGAGGAGCACGGGTTGCTGCGCGGCACCCGCTCGTGGACTCCCGCCGCGTTCGACTCCGCCGACTACGCGCTGCTGGCCGCGCTGACCGAACCCGATGCGGCGGCGGCCGAGCTGGATTTGGCCGCCGATTGGCAGGTGTGGTCGTGGTACGCCGATGACCACCTCCGGTCCCGGGCCTCGGGTGCGGCGTTCCGGGATCGGCTCGCGGACCTGCTCCGCGACGGGCCGGAACCGCGGGAACCGTGGGAGCGGGCGCTGGTCGACCTGTGGCGGCGCACCACCGACGAGCTGGAACCCCGGCGGCGGCGCGAGTTCGCGGTGCGGCTCGCGGAACGCTTCGAGTACCGGGTGGCGGAACTGCGCGGCCCGGAGCCGGCCGATCCGCTGGCGCTGCTCGCGTCCCGGCGGCGCAGCTGCGGCGCCGAGTTCAGCGCCGCGCTGCTGCGGCACCGCCACGCCGCGCAGCTGCCCGCCGAACTGTTCACCGGCACCCCGATGCGGGCGCTCGCCGAGGCGTTCGCCGAGGTCAGCGCGCTGCGGCACGACCTGCTCCGCTACCGGACGACGTCTCCCGGCCCGCCGCGGACGCCGAACGTGGTGGCGGCGGTGGCGGCGTTCCTCGGCTGCCGGCCGCAGCAGGCGGTGTCGCTGACCGACGACCTGTGCACGGCGCGGCTGCGGCGGTTCGAGTCGGTCGCGCACTGGGAACTTCCCGCGCTCACCGGCGAGTTCGACCTCGACGCGGCGGGCTGCGCACGGCTGGAGCGGTACGTGCGCGGCATGCAGCAGTGGATGGCGGGCGAGCTGCGGTGGGTCGCGGTCACCGGCCGCTACGCCGGTACCGGAGACCGGCCGCGCCGGGCGCGGCGCGCGCACGGCCGACCCGGGCGCCCGGACGAGCGCTTCCTGCGCCGGGCTCCCGGCTAGTACCCCGGGCCGCCTCCCGGCCCGGTTCTTCCAGCAACGACAACGGGATTGGTGACTGCATGACCCGCGAGACCCACACCGGGGACCCCACGGACGCGGGTTCCGGCGCTCGCCCCGCGCTCAGCCTGGGCACCGAGGCGGCGCGGAACCTGTCGACCACGACGAAGACCCCGCCGCAGATGCAGGGCATCACGTCCCGCTGGCTGCAACGCACCCTGCCGTGGGTGGAGGCGAGCTCCGGCACCTACCGGGTGAACCGCCGGTTGACCTACACCCTCGGCGACGGGCGCGTCACGTTCGTCAGCACCGGCAAACACGTGCAGGTGGTGCCGCAGGAGCTGCGGGAGCTGCCCGCGCTGCGCGACTTCGACGACGACGCGGTGCTCGGTGCGCTCGCCGACCGGTTCGTGCAGCGCGAGTACGAGGCGGGCGCGGTGCTCGCCGAGGCGGGCGCGCCGGTCGATCGGATCCTGCTGCTGGCGCACGGCAAGGCGCACAAGCTGACCCGCGGCGAGTACGGCGACGACGCGGTGCTCGGGTTGCTCGCCGATGGGGACCACGCCGGGTCCGGGCTGCTGCTCGACCAGGGCTCGCGGTGGCCGCACACCGTGAAGGCCGTCACGCCCTGCACCGTGCTGGAACTGCGCGGTGACGTCGTGGAGGAGACGGCGGCCCGCGCCGACGGACTGCGCGCCCACCTCGACGACGTGCGTTCGCGGCCGTCGAAGTCGCAGAACAAGCACGGCGAAGCCGAGATCGGCATCCACTCCGGACACAGCGGCGAAGCTCCGCTCGGCGGCACCTTCGTCGACTACGAGACCTCGCCGCGCGAGTACGAGCTGGCCGTCGCCCAAGCGGTGCTGCGCGTGCACAGCCGCGTGTCCGACCTCTACAGCACGCCGATGGACCAGA
The DNA here is from genome assembly GCF_020177435.1 of Saccharopolyspora sp. 7B. Lineage (NCBI taxonomy): Bacteria > Bacillati > Actinomycetota > Actinomycetes > Pseudonocardiales > Pseudonocardiaceae > Saccharopolyspora > Saccharopolyspora sp. 7B. Next base: position 13,104 of record NZ_JAIUKC010000154.1, read on the forward strand.
CCGAGCAGCAGCTGCGGCTCACCATCGAAGCACTCCGCGAACGCCAAGAGCACGACCTGCTCAACAACCCCGACTTCGGACTCCTCCACAACGCAGACCTCTCCCAACGCATCCACACCCGCACCGGCCCACCCACCCCCGACGACCTCGACGAACTCCTGTCGAGCCGGCGCAAGACCCGGCTGGTGCTGGCGCATCCGCGGGCCATCGCCGCGTTCCGGCGCGAGTGCAACCGGCGCGGGGTGCTCCCGGACGTGGTGGAGGTCGAAGGAACCCGGGTCACCGGGTGGCGCGGGGTGCCGATGCTGCCCAGCGACAAGATCCCGGTGTCCGAGGTGGGCACCACCTCGATCCTCGCCATGCGCACCGGCGCCGAGGACCACGGCGTCGTCGGCCTGCGGCAGACCGGCATCCCCGACGAGCACGAGCCCGGGCTGAACGTGCGGTTCATGGGGATGGACGAGCACGCCGTGGTGTCCTACCTGGTCAGCACCTACTACTCGGCGGCGGTGCTGGTCCCCGACGCGCTCGGCGTGCTCGAACACGTCGAGACCACCCGGTGAAGGAGATCGGCGCAGATGACCGCACATGTGGACGAGGCACGACGGACGGTGGCCGACACGCTGCGCACCGGCCGGGAGCTGCTGGACCCGGCGCTGCGCGCCGCGGTCGGTTCGCTGCCGGAGTCGATGCAGCGCATCGTCGGCCACCACTTCGGCTGGCGGGACGAGCACGGCGCGCCCGTCGACGAAGACCAGGGCAAAGCGATCCGGCCCACCCTGGTGCTGCTCGCCGGGCGGGCCGTCGGCGCCGACGCGCGGCAGGTGCTGCCCGCGGCGGTCGCCGTGGAGCTGGTGCACAACTTCTCGCTGCTGCACGACGACGTGATGGACGGTGACCTCACCCGGCGGCACCGGCCCACCGCGTGGCGGGTGTTCGGGTCCGGGCCGGCGATCCTCGCCGGGGACGCGCTGTTGACGCTCGCCGCCGACGTGCTCACCGGCAGCGGGCATCCGGCGGCGCTCGCCGGGTTGAAGGAGCTCAACGCCACCGTGCTCGACCTGGTGGACGGGCAGAGCTCCGACATGTCGTTCGAGCGGCGCGCCGATGTGGCGCTGCCCGAAGTCCTCACCATGGTCGGGGCGAAGACGGGGGCGCTGCTCGGGTGCAGCTGCGCGCTCGGCGCGTTCTTCGGCGGTGCCGGGCAGGAGCGGGTGGAGCACCTGCGGCGCTTCGGCTACCGGCTCGGCCTGGCGTTCCAGCTGGTCGACGACATCCTGGGCATCTGGGGGGATCCGGCGGTGACCGGGAAGCCGGTGCACTCCGACCTGCGGAACCGGAAGAAGTCGCTGCCGGTGGTGGCCGCGTTGAACTCCGGCACGGCCGCCGGTCGGGAGCTCACCGAGCTGTACTCCCGCGAGATGTCCGATGAGGACGCGGTGCGGGCCGCGCGGCTGGTGTCCGACTCCGGGGCCCGGGAGTGGAGCCGCGGCCACATCGCCACGTTGGAGGCCGAAGCGCTGCACCACCTGGACGCGGCCGCCCTCGAACCGGGGCCGGCTGCGGAGCTGGCGGCGCTGACGCGGATGTTGACGGGGCGCGAGTTCTGACCCCCGCCCGGCTACGGGAGTGAACGGACCGTTCGTCCGATCTAGTTGGTCGAACGGTCCGTTCACCCGTGTCTGAAGCCGCCTCCGGGTGGGGTTCGGTTCGCACTCGCGAGCCGATCACCTCGACCGCGGAACCGGGGGGGGGGGGGGGGGGGGGGGGGGGGGGGGGGGGGGGGGGGGGGGGGGGGGGCGGCCCCCCCCGCCGGGGGGGCGGGGCTCCTCCCGTTGATTCGCACCGGGCCCCTGGGCCCCGGCTTCATCTTCCGACATCGTCGCCACGGGCGCCCGGCCCCCCCCCCCCCCCCCGGAACTCGGCCCGTGGTGGGCCGGGACGGGTGTGTCGGCACCCGCCCGAGTCCACCCGCTCCGGAGGTACGGGAGTGAACGGACCGTTCGTCCGATCTGGTTGGTCGAACGGACCGTTCACTCCACCGGAGCTCAGTCCTCGTCGCCTTCGGCGGCGTCTCCGGCTTCGTCCAGGACCTCGCCGAGGACCATGCCGCCGACGAGTCCGGCGCCTGCGCCGAGCGCGGCTCCAGCCGCGACGCCACCCCAGCCCGGGCCGCCGCCCTGCTGTTCCTGGTAGTGCTCGTGCTGCTCGGGGTGTCCGCCGCCGAACATGCCACCGCGCTGCGCCGCCTCATCGAGCCAGTGGGTCAGCTCCGCGACCCAGTCCGCCTGCTCCGCCTCCGCGTGGGTGCGGCGGAACCGCCCGAACGCGTCCTCGCCGGAGCGGAACATGCCGCCGCGGCGGTCGGCTTCGAGCACGACGTGCAGGCCGTCGGCGTCGGCGACGAAGGTCAGCTCGACCTCGTCGACGCGGCCGCGGTACTGCTCCGGAGCGAAGAACTCGATCTCTTGGAACATCGGCAGCTGCTGGTCGATGCCGTGCAGCCGCCCGATCTCCAGGTCGGTCGACTTGAACTGAAAACCGAGCGCGCCGAACGCGTCGAGCACCCTGGACTGCGAGGGCAGCGGGGCCACGAACAAGCCGTCCAGGTCGCCCTTGTCGGCGCTCTTCGCGACGACCAGTTCGGTGCGCACGCCGAGGGCGACGCCGGGGAGCTGCGCGCCGTCGACGACGTTGATCGGTGTTTCCGCTGGCACGGGGATCGCGAACGGGATCACCTTGTGCTCGCCGTCGCCGACGTGGAAGTTCTCGGCGACGACGACCTGCATGAACTCGATGGTGGCGTCGTGCTGCTCGTCGCCCCGCTCCACCTCGGCGCGGGCTTCGAACCTGAGGACGATCCGCTCGATGTCGACTTCGTCGTCTCCGGTGACTCGGACTTCACCGGAGAGCGTCGAGCCCGGTTGGACGTGCGGTTCGGAGAACACCGTGTCGACGGTGGGTCCTCCGATCCCGAGCGCCCGCAGCATCTTCTTGAACACCAACGCGACCTCCCAGTCGTTTCAAGATCATCATACGAGCCCCCACCCCGCGTCTGATCTTGCCCCAATGTCCGATTCGTCCGCCATCGCCGTGCCGCCGCGCCGCGAAGATCCGTCGAATGCCGCAGCGCTCACCCCTGGCCTCCCCACCACGTCACTCACCGCGGCCGGAGACGAGGGGGGGCCGGGCCGGGGCCCCACAAAAATGAGCGGACGGGCGCGGAGCCCGACACCCCCCCCGCCCCCCCCGCCCCCCCCCCCCCGCCGCCCCC
>NZ_JAIUKC010000155.1:0-1437 GCF_020177435.1 Saccharopolyspora sp. 7B
CAGGCGCACGCCGCTCACTCTGCACCGTCCGGGGCGGGCTGTGGAGTCCCGCGGGAGGGAGTGAACGGACCGTTCGTCCCATCTAGTTGGTCGAACGGTCCGTTCACCCGGCTCGCTGCGGCCGGTGCGCGTGGCGCCGGTGTCACGGGACGACAACGACCCGGCACCGCTGATCACTTTTGCACTACGGCTGCACGTCGTTCCCCGGCCCGCCCTCGCGTCGAGGTGCCGCCGCCCCGGATCCAGCGCGCCGGGCAGGCGCGGACATCCGCAGTGGAACCCGTTGCGGCCCAAGGGATCCGACGTCTCGAGCGCCGAGGGCGGAGCGCGGTTCCGAGACCTCCCGGCACCTACCACGACCCGGCGAAAGCCGCAGTGCAGGTGGTTAGGGTGAGCCGGTGTCGGAGCAGTGGAGCCACAACGTGCACTACCACCCGCTCGTTCTCGACTCGGTGCCCGAAGGATGCGACGCGGCGCTCGACGTCGGGTGCGGCGACGGGACGCTGGTGCGCGCGCTGGCGTCGAGGGCGAAGCGCGCCACGGGCATCGACCGCTCCCGCACGATGATCCGCCAAGCCCGCCGCGCCAGCTACCAGTACGACAACGTGTCCTATGTGGACTCGGACTTCGTCGATTTCGCCGCGAAGGCGCGGGACGGCTCGTACGGGTTCATCAGCAGCGTCGCCGCGCTGCACCACATGGACTTCGATTCCACGCTCACCGCCATGGGCCGGATGCTCGCCCCCGGTGGGAGGCTGGTGCTCGTCGGCCTGGCCCGGCACCACACCCCGCTGGACTGGGCGAGGGACATCGCGGCGATCCCGGTGCACCGCTTCCTCGCCCGCAGGCACGGCGGGGTCACCGAGCCGCCGGAGGTCCCGGCGAAGGACCCGATCATGACCTGGGATGAGGTGCGCCAGGGCGCGCAGCGACAGCTGCCCGGCGTCCAGTACCGCAGGTTGCTGCTGTGGCGCTACGCGCTCACCTGGGACAAGCCCGTCCCGACCTTCTCCGGGTGAACGGCCCGTTCGACCAACGAGATGGGACGAACGGTCCGTTCACCCACATCGGCGGCGACAGGACCGATCGCGCACGAACCACTTCCCCGGGTGAACGGACCCTTCGACCAACGAGATGGGACAAAGGGTCCGTTCACTCGGAAATCCCTGGCCCGGTGCCGACCACTCGCACCGGAGCGAACGGACCGTTCGCCCAACCAGATCGGACGAACGGTCCGTTCACCCATCGCTGCAGCGATGGGACGGGCGGGCGTTCCGGGGCGACGGTCGGCGTAGGCGCGGGTGCGCACGTGGACGTGGGGGGGGGGCCCCGGGGGGGGGGGGGGGGGGGGGCCCCGGGGGGGGGCCCCCCCGCGGGGGGGGGGGCCCCGGGGGGGGCCCCGGGGGGGGGGGGGCCGGGGGGGGCGCGGGGGGGGGC
>NZ_JAIUKC010000155.1:1444-22945 GCF_020177435.1 Saccharopolyspora sp. 7B
CCCCCCCCCCCCCCCCCCCCCAACCCCCCCCCCCCGGGGGGGGGGGGCCCGGCGGCGGGGGGGGGGCGCCCCCCCCCGGCGCCCCGTTCACTCCCGATCGGGGTGTCAGGCCCGGGCGGTGACCCGGTGGAAGGCGTCGACGAGGTCGCCGAGTTCGGGGACCTGTTCGGCTTCGGCGAGGGTCTTCTCGAGCGCCGCGTCGTGGGTGGGCCGCGCCTGCTCGAGGAGCGCGCGGCCTTCGTCGGTGAGTTCGGTGTAGATGCCCCGCCGATCGTCCTTGCACAGGATCCGGGTGAGCAGCCCCCGGTCTTCGAGCCGGGTGACGAGCCTGGTGGTGGCGCTGCCGCTGAGCGCGGCGGCGCGGCTGAGCTGCTGCATGCGCATGTGCCAGCCGTCCTGCCTGCTGAGCGCGTCGAGGACGGTGTACTCGACGACGGACAGCCCGTGGTCGGCGGTGAGCGCCTTCTCCAGGGCGGATTCGAGCATTCCGTGCAATGCGGCGAGGGTGCGCCAGCCTTGTGCCCGCACTTCGACCGCGTCGTCGGCGATCCCCACGCCACACCTCCTACCGGCGAGCTCGACGGGTGAGCTCACTCTCCCCACCACCATAGCAGCTTGCGCAGATAGAAAGCGCCTGCAACTATTTAGCAAGCGCGTGCAACTACCAGCTGAAGCCGCATTTCTTCCCACGCACGCCGAAACACCCGCATCACCCCGCGCCCCAGCGGGAACCCCGTGGCGAACACCCGAGGAGAGCGAACACCGATGAACACCGACATGACCGGCCGCACCGCCCTGGTCACCGGCTCCACCAGCGGCATCGGGAAAGCCATCGCGGCGAGCTTCGCCCGCGCCGGAGCCGACGTCGTCGTCAACGGCCGGTCCCAGGACCGGGTCGACGCCACCGTCGAATCGCTGCGCGCCGACACCGGCGGTTCGGTGCGCGGCATCGCCGCGGACATCGGCACGGCCGAAGGCGCCGAAGCGCTCATCACCGAGCTGCCCGACGTGGACGTTCTCGTGAACAACGCCGGGATCTTCTCCGCCACCCCGGTCTTCGAGATCAGCGACGCGGAATGGTCCCGGTTCTTCGAGGTGAACGTGCTCTCCGGGGTGCGCCTGGCCAGGCACTACACCCCGCGCATGGTGCAGCGCGGCTGGGGCCGGGTGATCTTCATCAGCAGCGAGTCCTCGATCTTCATCCCCACCGAGATGGTGCACTACGGCATGACCAAGACCGCGCAGCTGTCCGTGGCGCGCGGCATGGCCCAGGAGGTCAAGGGCACCGGCGTCACCGTGAACAGCGTGCTGCCCGGCCCGACGCTGACGCCCGGCGTCGCGGAGTTCATCGCCAGCCGGGTCGGCGACGACGTGCCGTTCGAGGAGGCGGAGCGCCGCTTCATCGCCGAGGAGCGCCCGAGCTCGTTGCTCGGCAGGCTGATCCGCCCCGACGAGGTGGCGAGCCTGGTGCTCTACGCCGGATCGGAGGCCGGCTCGGCGACGACCGGGGCCGCGCTGCGGGTGGACGGCGGCGTCGCCCCCTCGCTGGCCTGAGCGGTGCCGCGGAACCGGCGGGCGGTCGAGCCCACCGGATCCGCCGCTGCTCAACCGCGGTACTCGGCCAGGAACGGGCGCATCGCGGCGAGCATGCCCACCGGATCCTCCTCCGGCACGTAGTGCCCGGCACCCTGCAGCACGACGCTGGTGACGTCCGTCGCGACCGCGCCGATCTCGGCCGCCATGCCTTCCCCGATGGACTCCGAACCGGCGATCGTCAGCACCGGCAACGTCAGCTTCCGCTCACGCCGCACCAGGTTCTGCTCGATGATCGAATCGATGGCGCGGTAGTAGTCGAAGCTGGCCCGCAGTGCCTCCGGGTCGCGCAGCGCGTCCACGTAGACCTGCACCGCGTGCCCCGGGATCGACGTCGGCGTGGCGGCCTTCGTGGCGAACTGGTGCCCGAAGTAGACGTCCTCCCGTCCGCGCACCAACCGCTCGTTGATCTCCAGCGCGCGGTTGAAGTTGAAGTGCCACAGGAGATCGCTGGTCCGCCGGTCGGCCAGCAGCGGCGGTGACTCGGACAGCCCGGGCACGATCGCCTCCGAGAACACCGCCCGCTCCAGCACCTCCGGGTGGTCGGCGGCCAGCGCGTAGCCGGTCCAGGCACCGATGTCGTGCGAGACGAGCGCGAACCGCTCGTGGCCGAGCTCGCGCATCAGCTCCACCAGATCGGTGGCCAGCGTCCCGGAGTCGTAGCCGGCGGCGGGCTTGTCCGTCAGGTTCACGCCGCGCGGGTCCACCACCACGACGGAGAACCGCTCGGCGAGCTCCGGCAGGACGAAGCGCCACTGGTACCAGTTCTGCGGCCAGCCGCCGAGCACCAGCAGCGGCGGACCGTCGCCACCGCTCAGGTAGTGCGTGCGCAGACCGCCCGCCGTGGCGTAGTGGTCCCGGAAGGTCTCGGTGAAACCGTCCGGCAGCAGCGGCGCCGAAGCGAGGGAACCGGGGCCGTGCGGAACTTCGGTTGAGGTCACGAGGAAACTCCGTGTTCGACGAAGGAGGGGAACCCGGCCGGTACCGCTCGGCGCCTAGCGGACGGCTCACCTGGGTGGCCGGGCCGGCCGGTACGACCTACACTAGCCATGTTGGAACGATCGGTCAAACATGCCGGAGGGAGTGCGCCAGATGGCAGGACGCAAGCAGTTCGACGTCGACACCGCCCTGGACGGAGCGATGCACGTGTTCTGGGAGCACGGCTACGCCGAAGCCAGCCTCAGCAGACTGCTCACCGCCACCGGGCTCGGCCGCGGATCGCTGTACTCCACCTTCGGCGGCAAGGACGAACTGCTCCAGCGCAGCGTCCGCCGCTACGCCGAACTGTTCGCCGCGCCCATGTCCGCCGCCCTGCGCTCCCGCCCGGACGACCCCACCGCCGCCGTCCGCGCGTTCTTCGACACCGTGCTCACCCGGCTCGCCGACCCCGAGGTGCCCGCCGGCTGCCTGATCACCCGGCTCGCCGCCGAAACCGCCGACCTGGACGCGCCGGTGCGCGAGGTCGTCGCCGGCGCCCTCGCCGGGCAGCGCGCCGAGATCCGCGCCGCCCTCCGGCCCGCCGAAGACGCGGTGCCCGCGGAACGGCTCGACGACCTGGCGCTGTACGCGGCCGCGATCAACCAGTCGCTGACCGTGCTGCACCTCGCCGGGACACCGGTGGCCGAACTGCGCACCGTCGCGGACCTCGCTTACGAGCACATCGCGGCGGCGCTGGCCACGCCGCCGCGAACGGAGTGAACGGACCCTTCGAGCAACTAGATGGGACGAACGGTCCGTTCACTCCGCTCCGGAGCCACCGAACTTCGAGTCAACGGACCGTTCGACCAACAGGACTGGACACACGGTCCGTTCACCCACGCGCGGCGGCGCCCCGCACCGACGGGAGGCCCGTGGAGTGAACGGACCGTTCGACCAACAAGATCGGACAAGCGGTCCGTTCACTCCACAACGGCGGGGCTCGGAAAGAGGCAGTCGCTCGCCGCCGCGGTGCACCGGTCGCGCCGAGTGAACGGACCCTTCGACCAACTAGATGGGACGGACGGTCCGTTCACTCCAACACTGGGGCGGAGTGTGGCACCCCGTACCTCGCTCTGTGTCGTCTGACGCAGAATCCGGACACCAAGAGTGCTGAACTGGTCACGCAACGAGATCGACCCACCGCAGGGAGGACTCCGCCATGGCCCGCCGCACCGCACCTCGTCCCGCTCCGCAGCCCGAGCCCGCCACCGACGACCACCTCACCCCCGAGCAGGAGCTGGACGTGGCGCTGCGCACCGCAGGTGACTTCCGCACCTGGATCTCCGGCGCCGACACCAAAGCGGGACTGCTGATCCCCGCACTCGGCATCGGCATCGGCGGCGCGGGCAACGCCATGTCCGGGTCCCACGCCGCGGCGCTGCAGCACGGCCCGCTGCGGGCCGCGTCGCTGGTGCTGCTGGGGCTGCTGCTGTGCGGGGCGCTGGGCGCGCTGCTGCACCTCGCGGCCGTGCTCACGCCGCGCACCGGCGCTCCGGCCGGCGGGGCGAACGCGTTCGCCTTCCCAGCCTTCCGCCCGGCGCACGGAGCCACGGCTACCGAGCTGTGCGCGCAGGCCTGGCAGCAGGCGGAGGCGCTGGCGCAGATCGCCGCCACCAAGTACCGGCGCCTGCGCATCGCGCTGCACTGCTCCTGCGGGGCGCTGCTGGCGTTTCTGGCGTGGACGGCGCTGCTCGCGGTGCGCTGAGCCGCTACTCGAACCCCGCGTGCTGGGCGAGCAGTTCTCGGTCCAGCACCGCGATCCGGCGCCGCCGCGTGTCGACGGCGCCGCGGTCCCGCAGCTCCCGCAAGGCCCGCGCCACCGTCTCGCGGGACGCGCTGGTCGCGGCAGCCAACTCGGCCTGGCTCAACGGGATCGCGATCGCGTACCGGCCGGGCCCGTCCGGCACCCCGTGCTCGCGCACCAGGTCCAGCAACAGCCGGGCCAGCCGCTGCCCCACCCCGGACGAGGTGAACTCCACCCGGTACCGGTCGGACTCGCGCATCCGGGCCACCACGCCGACCAGCAGCTCGAACATCACGTCGGGGTGTTCGTGCAGGAACCGGCGGAACTCGGCGCCCGGCACCACGTCCGCCTGCACCGGCCCCAGCGCCGTCACGGCGGAAGCCCGCGGTCGCCCGTCCACCGCGGAGAACTCGCCGATCACCGAGCCGGGCCCGCGGATCGCGAGCACCGTCTCCGCGCCCCGCGTCGACATCGACCACACCTTGACCTGGCCGCTGCGGATCAGCAGCACGTGGTCCGACCGGTCCCCCACGCCGAACAGGACGGCACCTCCCCGCCACCGCCGGGACGTGCCCACCGACCGCAACGCGGCCACCGCCGCCTCGTTCCACCGCTCGCCCATGCCGCCCCCGCTCGCGCGCCTCCGCGGGGTTCCACGCACCCCGGCACTCCGCTGCAACCCGGTGGCCGAGTGCGGCCGACCATGATCGTGGAGGACCCGAGCTTGACAGGCGTGGGCCGGGCTCGGCCAGCACCCGGACGAGGAGCGGTGCGAGAGGCCGCCCACCACACCGACGTCCCGGCCGGACGCGACCGCGTGCGACCGACGTCAGCTGAAGGTCGGCAGGCCCACCGCGGCGTCCACCGCGATCGCCACGAACAGCACCGCCAGGTACGAGTTCGACAGGTGGAACAACGTCATCGGATTCGTCGCGCGCCCCTGCCGCACCGAAGCGTGCAGCCGCTGCGCCACGATCAGGAACGCCGCGCCGGACAGCACCGCGATCGCCACGTACACCCAGCTCGTCGCGGGCACCAGCAGCAGCGTGGAGGCGACCGTCGCCCAGCTGTACACCAGGATCCGCGCCGACACCTGCCGCGGCGTCGCCACCACCGGCAGCATCGGCACCCCGGCCCGCGCGTAGTCGTCCCGGTACTTCATCGCCAGCGACCAGAAGTGCGGCGGCGTCCACAGGAACACGACCGCGAACATCACCAGCGCCGGCCACTCGACCTCGCCCGCCACCGCGGCCCAGCCGATCACCACCGGCATGCAGCCCGCCGCACCGCCCCACACGATGTTCTGCGAGGTGCGGCGCTTGAGCAGCAGCGTGTACACGAAGACGTAGAACAGGATCGCGGCCAGCGACAGCACCGCCGCCAGCAGGTTCGCCCCGATCGCCAGCACCGCGAACGACACGGCGCCCAACACGATCCCGAAGATCAAGGCGTGCTTGCGCGGCACCTCGTAGCTCACCAGCGGACGGCTGCGGGTGCGGTGCATCACCGCATCGATGTCCGAGTCGGCCACGCAGTTCAACGCGTTCGCGCTGCCCGCCGACATGGCGCCGCCGACCAGCGTCACCAGCACCAGCCACGGCGACGGGATGCCGCGCTCGGCCAGGAACATCGCCGGGATCGTGGTGACCAGCAGCAGCTCGATGACGCGCGGCTTGGTGAGCGCGAAGTAGGCGGCCAGCACGCCGCGCCGCTTCGCAGTGGTGGTGGGAGCTGCTTCCGCCTGTTCGGGAACGGCCGTCATGAGCTCGTCGACCCGGTCGTCGCCGCGGCCTCGAACGGCAGCGGTTCACCACCGGTGCGCAGCCGGTGCCACAGCACCACCTTGCGCTCCGCGAAGAACGCGCCGAGCGGGATCGTCCCGGCCAGCAGCACCAGCAGCATCCGGCCGTACGGGATGCGCAGCTGCACCGTCGTCACCAGCGCGACGAACAGGTACACGATGTAGAGGTAACCGTGGCCGATGCCGATCGTGGTCGTCCACGAGTCGCCCATCAGCTGCGCGGACGAACCCTCGGGCCACAGGTATTTGAACACCATCGCCAAGCACAGCAAGATGAGCAGCACCGCTGTCACGTACGCCATGACCCGGTATGCGGCCAGAACGCCAGGCTTCACCACAGATCCCTCAATCCCGCCTCTGCCACGAACACCGGAAACGACCGTACGCCACCACCGGTGCACGCCTGCGCGTGACCTGGCGGGACAGTGGTGCCGGCCACGCGATGGCGTGGCTCAGGACACTCCGGGCAGACCGTAGGCGCGGGCGATCAACTCGTAGGAGCGCAGCTTCGCGTCCCGGTCGTACAGGTTCGCGGTGAGCATCAGCTCGTCGACTTCGGTGCGTGCCCGCAGCTCCTCCAGCTCCGCGTGCACCGAATCCGGCGTGCCGTGGATCGCGTCCGCCAGCCACGAGTCCACGATGCTCTGCTCCACCGCGGAGTACGGGTAGTCCCGCGCCTCCTGCGGGCTCGGCATCCGGCCCGGGTTCCCGCTGCGCAGCCGCAGCATGCTCAACGCCATCGGACGCGCCAGGTCCAGCGCCTCCTGCTCGGTGTCGGCCGCGATCGCCTGCGCGCCGATCATCGAGTACGGCTCGGCCAGCACCTCGGAGGGCTGGAACGACTTCCGGTACAGGTCCAGCGCAGGCAGCGTGTTGCGCGCCGAGAAGTGGTGGGCGAACGCGAACGGCAACCCGAGCGCGCCCGCGACCTGCGCGCTGAACCCGCTCGAACCGAGCAACCACACCGGCGGCGCCTGCCCGTGCGGCACCGAACTCACCTCGGCGTACGGGTGGTCGGCGCTGAAACCGTCGCCGAGGAACCGCAGCAGGTCGCCCAGCTGCTCCGGGAAGTCGTCCACCGAGAGCGGGCCGCCGGTGCGGCGCAGCGCCCGCGCCGTCCCCTGGTCGGTGCCGGGGGCACGGCCGATGCCCAGGTCGATGCGACCCGGGTGCAGCGCCTGCAAGGTGCCGAACTGCTCGGCCACGACCAGCGGCGCGTGGTTCGGCAACATCACCCCGCCCGAACCGAGGCGCAGCGTGCTCGTCGCCGACGCCAGGTGCGCGATCACCACCGGCGGGGAGGAGCTCGCGATGCCCGGCATGCCGTGGTGCTCGGCGACCCACAGCCGGTGGAATCCCCAGCGCTCGGCGGCCCGGGCGAGTTCGGTGGTGGTGGCCAGCGCCTCCCCCGGCGTCGTCTGCGCGCCGACGGGCGCGAGGTCCAAGATCGACAGCGGCACGGCCGAGCGGCCGCGGGCGGTGCCGCGGATCGGGTCGGGCCGGGATGCGGGACCGCCGGCCTCGAGGGCGGTGCGGTCCGGGTTGGCGACGGTGTCCATCGCCGCTTGCAACCATCCGGCGGCGTGGCTTTGTTCCCGGGCCGCTGTGCGGGTGCTCACACGCCCGGACGCGGGTGAACGGACCGTTCGTCCGATCTAGTTGGACGAAGGGTCCGTTCACTCTCTCCCGGGTTCGGTGGAACGTCCGGGCGCCGCCGGTTCGCCACGGCCCGCCGCCGGAGTCAACGGACCGTTTATCCGATCTAGTTGGACGAAGGGTCCGTTCACTCTCCCCCGGGCAAGGCAGGCCGGTGAGCGGGAGCCGGGTGAACGTTCACCCGCCCCACGCGGCAGGTCCGTGGGCGGGGATCAGGTGAACGGACCGATCGTCCTATCTGGTTGGACGAACGGTCCGTTCACTCCCCCGCTCGGGTCAGGCCCGGTCGCCGGTGAGCGCGTAGTCCGGGTGCGCAGCCGGGGCCGGCGAGCTGCGGTGGCGCAGGATCGACTCGCGGATGTCCCCGGCCCGCACCGCACCGTTCGACAGCAGCGAGGAGGTGATGCCGTGGGTGTGCTCGGTCCCGCCTTGGAAGTACACGCCGCCGCGCACGCTGCCGGTGGTGCGCACCCGGTAGTCGCGGTCGACCTGCACCTGCCCGTCGCCGTCGCGGAGGCATTCCTCCCAGGTGCGCCCGAGGAACCGCCCGGGGTCGCCGGGACGGCAGCCGGTGGCGTAGACGAGCACGTCGGAGTCGAGGACGGTGCGCTCCCCGGTCGGGAGGAATTCGACGGTGACGGCGACGCCGTCGTCGGTGGCGCGCACGTCGACGATGCGGGAGGCGTTGAGCATCCGCAGCCGTTCCTCGCCGCGCACCTTCTCCTGGTAGGCCCGCGCGTAGAGCTGCTCGATGAGTTCGAGGTCGACCACCGAGTAGTTGGTGTTGCGGTGGTAGTCCATGAGCATCTGCTTCACCCCGCTCGGCGCGGTGTAGAAGTGGTCGACCGCGTCAGGGTCGAAGATGCGGTTGGCGAAGGGGCTGTCGTCGGCGGGAGTGTGCCCGTACCGGCTGAACACCGAGCAGACCTCGGCGCCGGTGAACGTGCGGTGCAAGTAGTCGGTGACCTCGGCGGCGCTCTGACCGGCGCCGATGACGGTGAACCGGCGCGGTTCGCTGTCGCGGAGTTCGCCGACGCGGTGCATGAGTTCGAGGTTGTGCCACACGCGGTCGCCGAGCTCGGCGCCGGGCGGCAGGCTCGCTTCGAGCCCGACGGCGACCACGATGTTGCGGGCGCGGCTGGTGGTGACCTGGCCGGAGCCGTGCCGCACGAGCACTTCGAAGACCTCGCCGTCCTGCACGGGCCGCACGTCGATGACTTCGGCGTCGTACTGGACGAGGTGGTCGAGCCTGCCCGCGGCCCACTCCAGGTAGTCGTGGTATTCGACGCGGGTGGGGAACATCGTCTTGTGGTTGATGAAGTCGACGAGCCTGTTCTTGTCCTGCAGGTAGGACAGGAAGGAGAAGTCGCTGGCGGGCTCCCGCATCGTCACGAGGTCCTTGAGGAACGAGACCTGCATGGTGGTGCCCTCGATGAGCATCCCGCGGTGCCAGCCGAACTGCGGTTTGCGTTCCAGGAAGCTCGCGTCGAGCCGTTCGCCCTCACCGCATCGGCGGTTGTGTTCCTCGACGGCTACGGCCAGCGCTAAGTTGGAGGGGCCGAAGCCGATGCCCAGGATGTCCTGGACGTGGCCTTGCACGTGGGTCGGAGCCGCAGACACGGTTGTCCCTTCGCCGGTACCCGGTCGGTGTCGCGCGCGGGCACGGTGGAATCCGCAGACCGCTCGTCAGTCGCGGTCGTGGTTGTATCGATCGTGGTAGTCGGTTTCGGCCATGCCGGCCTTCCAGTAGCCGATGGCGAGCACCGACGCGGGGTCGAACCCGCGGTCCTGCCGCAGGTGGCGGCGAATTCCGCGGACGACCCCGGATTCACCGGAGACCCAGGCCGACACGTCGAGGGTGTCGGGGATGTCGAGGTCGCGGACCGCGTCGGCGAGCAGGGTGGAACGCCCCGCGGGGATCCCGTCGCGGTGCAGCCAGGTCATCCGCACGTTCGGCGGGCATTCGATGTGCTGCTGGTCGCCGCTCCCGCCGACTTCGAGGAAGACCTGTCCGCTGGCGGTGATCGGGAGCTCTTCGATGATGGAGGCGATGGCCGGCATCGCCGTCTCGTCGCCGACCAGCAGGTACCAGTCGGCTTCCCGGCAGGTGCGCCCACCGGGTCCGAGCACGCCGAGGTAGTCGCCGGGTTCTGCGCGGCGCGCCCAGGACGCGGCGACACCGTGTTCCCCGTGCATGACGAAGTCGATGTCCAGCTCGCCGCGCTGCTCGTCGTAGCGGCGCACCGTGTAGGTGCGCATGGTGGGTCGTTCGTGCGGTTCGGGCCAGTCGTAGCGGCCTTCGTCGTTGAGGACGGGGAGCACCGGGCGATGCTGACCGGGTTGCGGAACGAACACCTTCACGTTGGGCCCGCTGTGCTGCTCGCGGAATCCGGTGAGTTCCTCGCCGCCGAGGGTGATGCGCCGCATGGACGGCGAGAGCTCCGTCGTGCGCAGCACTTCCAGCGTGCGGGTCGGCGGACGGCGGTGTGCGCCGCGTCGGGGTCGGTCCGCTGTCGTCATCGGGCCTGGCGTTCCTTCCTCACTGTCTCCAGAACGATCACTGGAATTAAGGCTAGCCTAACCATAGAACGTCGGGATGTCTTCATCCGGTGGGCCAGATCTCGCCACCCGCTCGGGCGGAACCGTCAGCCCCGCCCGGCGGGCACCGCGTCGGCCCCGTCCCCGGCTTCGGCCGCGCGACCAGCGGTGGTGCGCAGTTCCGCCGGGTTCTTGATGCGCAACGCCACCAGGACGCCGAGCAGCGCGAATCCGGCGGAGACGAGCATCGCAAAGTGGTAGACGCCCAGCGACCCGGAAGATCCCGCGCCGCCGATCGCCAGCACCCCCGCCGTCACCGCCACGCCCAGCGCCGAACCGACCTGGCGCTGCACGTTGAACAGTGTGGAGGCACCGCCGGTGGCGGTGGCGCTGATCGTCGCGAACGCGACCACCTGCAACTCGATCGAGGCGGCGCCGACGAAGAAACCGGAGGCGAACTGCACGACGCCCGCCGACAGCGGTCCGGTCACCAGGTTCATCGCTGCGAACGACCCGGCCGCGCCGAGCATCGCCACCGCGATCAGCAGCCGCGGACCCCACTTCGGGTGCGCCCAGGTCACCGCCTGCGAAGCCACCATCAGCCCCACCGCCTTCGGCAGCGTCACCAGGCCCGTCTCCCACGGCGAGGCGCCCATCCCCGTCTGGTACATCAACGTGAACCCGTAGAGGGTGCCGAGGAACCCGGCCACGCACGTCGCCAGGATCAGGCTGGCCCGCCGGAACGAGGCGTCGCCGAACAACCGCACGTCCAGCATCGGCTGCCGCGACCGCAGCTGGCTCACCACCAGCGCCACCAGGCAGCCGAGGCCGACCGCGCCGGCCAGGTAGAAGTGCGGCGAGCCGGGCCCGCGCATCGACACCGCGTCCAGCGCGTACATCAGCAGCCCCAGGCCGGGCGCGGCGAGCGCGAACCCGACCAGGTCGAACCGCTTGTGCACCGATTCGACGTGCTCCCGCAGCCGCAGCGCTCCGTACACCAGCGCCAGCACCCCGAACGGCACGTTCACGAAGAAACCCCACCGCCAGGTGAGCTGCTCCACGAACAGCCCGCCGAGCACCGGCCCCAGCGCGGGGGCGACGGCGGTCGGGATCACCAGCACCCGGGACAGCTTGATCCGCTCCTGCGGCGGGTAGGCGCGGAACAGCATGGTCAGCGCCACCGGGCTCAGCACCCCGCCGCCCGCGCCCTGCACGATGCGGGCGAGGGTCAGCTGGGTGAGGTCCTGCGCCGCCCCGCACAGCGCGGAGGCCAGCACGAACGCGCCGAACGCTGCCAGGAACACCTTCTTCGTGCCGAACCGGTCGCCGAGCCACCCGGACACCGGGATGCACACCGCGAGGCTCACCAGGTAGCCGATGTTGATGGCGCTGGTGGCGCTCGGCGGCACCCCGAACTCGGCGCCGATGGCGGGCAGCGCCACGTTCACGATGGTGGCGTCCATGCCGTTCATGAACATCGCGGCGACGTAGACGACGCAGACCGCGACCTTGGGGTCGTTCACACGCATTGGTTTCCCGATTTACACGCTGTTGCGGGCCGGGCGGATGTCCGTCCAGTGCACCTCGATGTGGTCCAGGCAGGACTTCCGGTCGGCGGGGCCGTGGGCGACGGTCCAGCCGTCGGGCACTCGGATCCGCTCCGGCCACAGCGAGTACTGGTCCTCGTCGTTGATCAGGGCGTAGAACGAGCCGTCGGCGTCGTCGAACGGGTTGCTCATGCTCCGGAACTCCTTCGTTGGTCGGAGGCGGTTCGCTGGTCGGAGGCGGTTCGCCGGTCGGACCCCGCGGCGCCGCGGAGCCGATCTTCGACGATGGCCGCGATCTCGGCGAGCGGGGCGGGGCGGGTCATGTCCTTGTGCTCGCAGGCGATGTCGTGGTTCTCCACGACGCCGTCCACGTACGGCTCCCACATCCGGGGGGTGAGCGAGGCCTTCGCCTGGTTCTCGGTGGCGGTGAAGAACAGCAGGTCGCCGTGGAAGGTGCCGTGGTCGGCCTCGTTCTCCAGCACGGCGCAGTTGGCGAAGTTGTCGATGATCGCCTTGACGGTGTGCTCTTCGAGGTTGGCCAGGGCGCTGCCCTCGGCGGAGAGGATCTCCATCACGTCCTCGCGGCGCAGCGGCCCGTCGCCGAGCCGCGCCATGTCGTAGCCCGCCATGTACAGCAGCGCCTTGAGCGCCTCCTCCTCGGTGGGCAGCACGTCCCACACGTCCTTCGGGTACGAGTCCAGCATGCAGAGGAACCGGACCTGTTCGCCCTGGTCCTGCAGCTGGGTGCTCATCTCGTGGGCGATGACGCCGCCGAAGGACCAGCCGAGGAAGTGGTACGGCCCGTGCGGCTGCACGGTGCGCACGTGCTCCAGGTACTCGGCGGCCATCGCGGCGAGGTCGTCGAGCACCGGTGCCGGTTCGTCGAGCCCCCGGGACTGCAGGCCGTAGAGCGGGCGCTGCGGGTCGATGTGCTTCATCAGCCCGGAGAACGGCCAGGCGAGCCCGGCGGCCGGGTGCACGCAGAACAGCGGTTCCTCCGTCCCGTCGGTGCGCAGCGGCAGCAGGATGCCCAGCGCGTCACCCTTGCCGCCGGTGCGGACCCGCGCGCCGAGGCCGGCGACGGTGGGGGCGGCGAACAGGCTGCCGACGTTGAGCTTCACGCCGAGCGCCTCGTCGATGCGGGCGATCAGCCGGGCCGCGAGCAGCGAGTGCCCGCCCAGGTCGAAGAACCCGTCGTGCACCCCGACCCGCGGTAGTTCGAGGACTTCCGCGAACAGCTCGCACAGCACTTCTTCGGTGGGGTCGCGCGGCACGGCGGAGCCGACGGCGGCGGCCAAGTCGGGTTCGGGCAGCGCGGCGCGGTCCAGCTTGCCGTTCGGCATCAGCGGCAGCGCGTCCACGAACACGATCGCGGCGGGCACCATGTAGTCCGGCAGCGATTCGGCGACGTGCGCGCGCAGTTCCGCCTGCTCCACGTCCTGCTGGGCGACGACGTAGCCGATGAGCCGCTTGTCACCGGGCCGGTCCTCGCGGACCACGGTGGCGACCTGGCCGACCGCGGGGTGGCGGGCCAGCGCGGCTTCGACCTCGCCGGGTTCGATGCGGAAGCCGCGGATCTTGACCTGGTCGTCGGCGCGCCCGGCGAAGTCCAGCGCTCCGTCGGAACGCCACCGCACCAGGTCGCCGGTGCGGTACATGCGGGAGCCGGGGGCGCCGTACGGGTCGGCGACGAAGCGTTCCGCGGTGAGCCCGGGCCGCTTCAGGTAGCCGTGCGCGAGCCCGGTGCCGGAGACGTACAGCTCGCCGACGACGCCCGGCGGTACCGGGCGCAGCGCCGCGTCGAGCACGTACAGCCGGGTGCCGGGGTCGGGGACGCCGATGGGCACCGAGGTGCCGGTGTCCGGTTCGCAGTCCCACAGCGTGGAGTTCACGGTCGCTTCGGTCGGCCCGTAGCAGTTCAGCATCCGGCGGTCCCGGGCCCAGCGCTGCACCAGGTCGGCGGGCACCTTCTCCGCGCCGCACAGCAGGGTCGCGTTCGGCGGCAGGTCCACCTCGGGCGGGAACATGCCCATCACGGACGGGCCGATGGCCAGGTGCGTCACCCCGTGCTCGGCGGCGTAGTCGGCCAGCGGCGCGCCCGGCACCCGCCGGTCGGCGGGCACCACGACGAGGGTGCCGCCGGAGAGCAGGCCCATGCAGATCTCCCAGAACGCCACGTCGAAGCTCGGCGAGGCGAACTGCAGCACCCTGCTCTCGGCGGTGACGCCGACCCGCTGCGCCTGGGTGGCGACGAGCCCGACGACCCCGGTGTGCGGGACGACGACGCCCTTGGGCCTGCCGGTGGAACCGGAGGTGTAGATCACGTACGCGGGATCATCCGCAGTGGACTTGCGAGGCGGGGTACCGGTGGGCCGGGCGGTGAGCGCCGTGCGCACCTCCGCGTCGTCCAGCAGCACCGCGGGCGCCCCCTCGGGGACGCGATCCGAACGCGCCAGCACCAGGCCCGGCTCCGCGTCGTCGATCATGTGCTGCAACCGGTCCGCCGGGTAGTCCGGGTCCAGCGCCAGGTAAGCGGCTCCGGAGGCCAGCACCGCCAGCAGCCCGATGATCAGTTCCGGGGAGCGCGGCAGCATCACGCCGACGATCCGGCCGGGGGCGGCACCGCGCTCGATCAGCAGGTGCGCCAGCGCGTTCACCCGCTCGCCCAGTTCGGCGTAGCTGAGCTCCACGTCCTCGAAGACCAGCGCCGGCTCGTCCGGGTGCGCCGCGATCCGCGCGTCGAGCAGGTCGGGGAAGGTCGCGGGCCGCACGTCCTGCTCCGGCACCGCGTCGCCCCAGCGGAAGATCCGCCGCCGCTCCTCGGCGTCCAGCAGGTCCAGGTCGCCGATCGGGGTGTCCGGGGCGGCCGCGGCGGCGGTCAGCAACCGCACGAAGCGGGCGGTGAGCGCTTCCACGCTGCGCTGCTCGAACAGGTCGGCGCTGAACTGGGCGACGCCGTCGACCCCGTCGCCGGTCTCGCGCATGCTCAGCGCCAGGTCGAACTTCGCCGCCCCGGCGTCCACCGTGTCCACAGTGGATTTGAGGCCGGGGAGTTCGGCGTGCACCGCCTCCGCCTCGCCCCAGTAGGCCAGCATCACCTGGAACAGCGGGTGCCGGGCCAGCGAACGCGACGGGTTGAGCACCTCGGCGAGCCGCTCGAACGGCAGTTCCGCGTGGTCGTAGGCGGCCAGGTCGGCCTGGCGCACCCGGTCCAGCAGTTCCGCGAACGTCGGCTCCCCCGAGGTGTCGGTGCGCAGCACGAGGCTGTTCACGAAGAACCCGACGAGCTCGTCGAGCCGGTCGTCGCAGCGACCCGCCACCGGGGTACCGATGGGGATGTCGGTGCCCGCGCCAAGCCTGGTCAGCAGCGCGGCCAACCCGGCCTGCACCACCATGAACGGGCTCGCCCGGTGCGCCGCGGCCAGCGCCCGCAGGTCCCGGTGCAGCGCGGCGTCGAGGGAGAACCGCACGGTGCCGCCGCGGTGGCTGGGTGCCGCGGGCCGCTGGTGGTCGGCGGGCAGCGCCAGCTCGTCGGGCAGCCCGGCCAGCTCCGCCCGCCAGAACGCGAGTTCGCGGGCGGCGAGGCTGTGCTCGTCCTGCTCGTCCCCGAGCAGTTCCCGCTGCCACAGCGCGTAATCCGCGTACTGCACCGGCAGCGGCGGCCACTCCGGTGCCGCACCGCGCAGCCGGGCGGCGTAGGCGGTCGCCAGGTCGCGCAGCAACGGCGCCATCGACCACTCGTCGGTGGCGATGTGGTGCAGCAGCACCAGCAGCACGTGCTCCCGCTCGCCGGTGCGGAACAGCTCGGCGCGCAGCGGCGGCTCCTGCGCCAGGTCGAAGCCGTGCCGGGCCGCGGTTTCCAGCGCCTCGTCCAGTTCGGCGGCGGCGACCTCGTGCACCGGCAGCTCCGGTGCGGCGGCGGGCAGCACCCGCTGCCGCGGCTCGCCCTGCCGGTCCGGGAACGTGGTGCGCAGGCTCTCGTGCCTGCCGACGACGTCACCGAGCGCGGCGCGCAACGCCGCCACGTCCAGCTCGCCGGACAGCCGCACCCCGATCGGCAGGTTGTAGGTGGCGCTCGGCCCCTCCAGCCGGTGCAGGAACCACAGCCGCTGCTGGGCGAACGACAGCGGCACCTCGTCCGGGCGCGGCACCGGTCGCAGCTCCGGGCGGGCCCGCAGCGCCGGTCCCAGCCGCCGCACCAGCCCCGCCACCGTCGGGTGGTCGAACAGGGTGCGGATGGAGACCTCCACCCCGAGCTCGCCGCGCACCCGCGCCAGCAGCCGCGTCGCCAGCAGCGAATGCCCGCCGAGGTCGAAGAACCCGTCGTCGATGCCGACCTCCGGCACCCCGAGCACCTCGCCGAACAACCGGCACAGCGCCGATTCGACCTGGTCCCGCGGGGCGCGGCCGGTGGCCTGCGCCGCGAAGTCCGGCGCGGGCAGCGCGCGGACGTCCAGCTTCCCGTTCGCCGTCAACGGCAACGCGTCCAGCAGCACCACCGCGGACGGCACCATGTAGTCCGGCAGCTCCGCGGCCAGGTGCGCGCGCAGCTCCGCCGGGTCGGCGGTCGACACCGCGTAGCCGACCAGCCGGTGGTCGCCCGGCTGGTCCTCGCGCGCCACCACCGTCGCCTGCGAGACCTGCGGGTGGGCGGCGAGGCGCGCCTCGATCTCGCCGAGCTCGATGCGGAACCCGCGGATCTTCACCTGGTGGTCGGCGCGGCCCACGAACTCCAGCAGGCCGCCGTCGCGCCACCGGGCCAGGTCGCCCGAGCGGTACATCCGGGTGCCGCCCGCGCCGAACGGGTCGGCGACGAACCGGGACGCGGTCAGCCCGCGCCGTCCCAGGTAGCCGCGCGCCAGGCCCGCCCCGGCGATGTAGAGCTCGCCGACCACGCCCGGCGGCACCGGCTGCAGGTTCTCGTCCAACAGGTACACCCGCAGGTCCGGGATGCCGCGGCCGATGAGGCTGCCGTCGCGGCGCGCCACCAGCTCGGGGTCCAGCTCCACGTACGAGACGTGCACCGTCGTCTCGGTGATCCCGTACATGTTGATCAACTTGGGTGCGTCGGGGTGCCGCGCGTACCAGTCGTCGAGGCGGGACAGGTCCAGCGCCTCACCGCCGAACACGACGCGGCGCAACGCCAGCTCCCGGCTCGGCTCTGGCGCGTTCCGGTCCGCCTCGACGAGCTGGTAGAACGCCGACGGCGTCTGGTTCAGCACCGTCACCCGCTCCCGCACCAGCAGGTCCAGGAAGTCCTCCGGGGAACGGCTCACCTCGTGCGGCACCACCACCAGCCTGCCGCCGTGCAGCAGCGCGCCCCACAGCTCCCACACCGAGAAGTCGAAGGCGTACGAGTGGAACAGCGTCCACACGTCCTCGGTGCCGAACCCGAACCACGGCTCCGTCGCGGTGAACAGGCGCACCACGTTGTGATGCGGGATGACCACGCCCTTCGGCTGCCCCGTCGAACCGGACGTGTAGATGACGTACGCGGCGTGGTCCGGGGTCAGCGGGCCGCGCTCGCCGCCGAGCGGATCCCGCTGCGAGTGCTCGGCGATCTGCGCGGCGCTCGCCGGGTCGTCCAGCAGCAGCCGCGGGATGTCGGCGGGCAGGTTCTCGTGGTGCGCGGTGTCGCTGATCAGCATCGCCGGCTCGGAATCCGCCACGATGTAGGCGATGCGGCTCGCCGGGTTCCCCGGGTCCAGCGGCAGGTAGGCGGCACCGGCCTTGAGCACCGCCAGCACCGACACCACCAGCTCCGCCGAGCGCGGCAGCGCCAGCGCCACCAGCTGCTCCGGGCCGACCCCGTGGTCGATCAGGCAGTGCGCCAAGCGGTTCGCCCGCGCGTCCAGGTCCGTGTACGTCAGCTGCTCGTCGCCCCAGGTCAGCGCCACCGCTTCCGGGGTGCGGCGGACCTGGTCCTCGAACAGTTCCGGCAGCGTCTTCGCCGACAGGTCGGGGCCGACCGGGCCGCCGTTCCACTCCTCCAGCACCAACCGCCGCTCGTCGGCGGACAGCAGGTCCAGCTCGCCGACCGCGCCGTCCCCCGCGGCGAACCGGTCCAGGAAGCGCAGGAACCGCTCGCGGTGCGCGTCGACCTCGTCGCCGGTGTACAGGTCGGGATTCGCGTCGAACTCGAAGCGCATCCCGGTGCCCGCCGTGTACACCGACACCGTCAGGTCCTCCACCGGGCCCGCGGCCAGGTTGTGCACCGTCGAGGTGTGCTCGCCGAAGCACAGGTCGTAGTCGAACGCCTTCACGTTGATCATCGGGCCGAACAGCGGGCGATCGGTGCCCAGCAGCCGCAGGTCCCGGCGCAGGTCCTCGCCCCGGTACTGCTGGTGCTTGCGCACCTGCCGCACGGCCTTCGCGACCTGCGCGATCAGCTCGTCCCGGGTCGTCTCCGGGGTGACGGCCAGCCGCAGCGGCAGCACGTTCACGACCATGCCCGGCACCCGCGACGCCGCCGAACCGAGCCGCCCCATCACCGGCAGGCCCAGCACCACCTCGCGCCGGCCCGTCACCCGGTGCAGGTAGGCGGCGAACGCGGCGATGAACGCGTCCGGCCAAATCGTGCGGCTCTGCTGCGCGGCACCCGCCAACGCGTCCGCCGCACCCGAACCCACGTCGGCGACGCGGCGCACGAAGGTGCGCGCGGTGCGGCCCGACCGGCCCGCCAGCGTCGTCGCCTCCGGCTCGTCGGCGAACGACTCGCGCCAGAACCGCCGGTCCCGCTCGAACTTGTCCGACCCGCGGTAGTCCTGTTCCGCGTCGAGCAGCGCCGACAGCGGCTCGAACGGCGAATCCGCCGGCTTCTCGCCCGCGACCAGCGCCGAATAGGCCTCCGCGACCCGGCGCAGCACGATCGAGAAGCCGTAGCCGTCGATCGCCACGTGGTGGATCCGCTGGTACCAGAGCCAGTGGTCGTCGGCGAGCTTCACCAGCGCCGCGGTGAACAACCTGCCCCGCTGCCCGCCGACCGTCAGGTCGACCGGTTCCGCCAGGTCCGCGCGCATCCACCTCAGCGCCGCGGCCAGCGGATCCGCGTCGCCGCTGACGTCCACGACCGGCAGGTCCAGGTGCCACGGCGGGTCGATCACCTGGCGCGGGCCGTCCGCCGCCTCCACCACCCGGATGCGCAGCGACTCCGCCTCGGCGAGCACCACGTTGAGCGCGTCCTCGAACAGCTCCGGCTCCACCGGGCCGTGGATCTCGACGTACTCGCTCGTGTTGTAGATCGGGTTCGCGCGGTCGAGGGCCTGCGCGAACCAGATCCCCGCCTGCGCGGCGGACAGCGGCAGCGACACGTCCAGAGGCTCCGGCATCGTTCTCCCCCACGGGACACGGACAAAGTAAGGCTAACCTTATTTCACCGTCCGCCGAGTGACCAGAACCCCTGCTGCGTGCGCTACCTCTCAGCGGGGAGGCGTCCACCCGGCGGTAACCACCCGAGCCCGTGGGGTGAACGGACCGTTCGTCCCATCTAGTTGGTCGAACGGTCCGTTGACTCGGGCTGCGCACCCGCGGCGGAGGACCTGGATCCGCCCGCCCCGGGAACGAGTGAACGGACCGTTCGCCCAATCCCGTTGGACGAACGGTCCGTTCACCGTCGAAGTCCTCCCACCCACCGCGCCGGATCATCGTCCGCGAGCACCGGGGTGAACGGACCGTTCGTCCCGTCCGGTTGGTCGAAGGGTCCGTTCACTCCCCGCGCTCTAGCGCCGGTTGCGAGTGAACGGACCGTTCGTCCCGTAGAACTGGACGAACGGTCCGTTCACCTGCGCGGGAGAGCTGTCAGCGGTCGTGCACCATCAACGCCGAGTTCTTGCCGGGCAGCCCGACCTCGCGGGCCCGGACGAAACCCGCCTTCCCGAAAGCCGCCACCGACGCTCCGTTGTGGACGTTCGGCTCGGCGACGACCCGCGCGCATTCCGGATCCGCCGCCAGCAGGCCGTGGGCCACCGCCTCCAGCAGCGACGAGCCGAAACCGCGCCCGATGGCGTCCTTCTCCCCGATCGCGATGTGCACGCCGAGATCACGCGGGTGCAGCGGGTAGCAGGTGGCGAGCTTGTCGCGGACCACCCGGTACAGCTCGACGTAGGCGACGTCCCGCCCGTCGCGCCGCACGATGCACGGCACCGAGTGCTGCCCGCCGAGCTGTGCGCCGAGCTCGTTCCGCCAGCGCTGCAACGACCACGCCTGGTTCCAGTTGACCGCCACGTGGTCTTCATTCATCCACCGGTGCACCAGCTCCGGGTCCTCCGAGTTCAGCGCGACCGGCCGCAACGACCAGCCGTCGCCAAGTTCCGGGACCGGCACCCCGGGCACGCCGTCCGCGGCGGTGGCGCGCATCGGGTTCGGCACCTCGTAGCGCACGGGCGAGACCGCCACCTTGCCCTCGGCCAGGTAGCGCAGTCCGGAACCGTTGAGCACCGCCAGGTCGGTCAGGGTGGCGCTGTCGAGCCAATGCCGGATGACCCGTTCGGTGTCGGGGTAGGTGTCGGCGAGCGCGCCCAGCTCCTCGGCCAGCGCGACCAGCAGTTCCTGCTCGTCGGCGACTCCGCGCAGTCCGAACCGGCCGATGGCGGCCAACGAGCGGCGGGTCAGCAGCCGGGCGGTCACCTCGGCCAGGTCGGCGCGCTCGTCGAGGTTGCGCAGCGCCGGCGTCACCGTGCTCTCCACGTGCGAGGCGAGCCAGCGCCGCGCCTCGTCCTGCGACGACACGCCCTGCCCGAGCACGTCGACCTCGTCGTTGCCCGTCAGCGGATCCACCGCGCCGGTGCGGACCGCGTCCAGCAGCCAGTCCAGCAGCGTGCCCGAACCCTCGGCGTTGATCGGGGCGTCCGCGGTGGCCCGGCCGCGTGCGTCCGCCGAGCACGCCGCGGCCAGCAGCGCGGAGTCGGCGAGGTCACCGGAGTCCGCCACCCGGATCGGTCCGAACCCGTGCGCGCCGGTCGGTGAGCGGTAGGTGACCTCGGTGGTGAACCGCAGCGGCCCGATCGTCACCTTCAGCGGACCCGCTTCGATCGGGGTGTGCGTTTCCGCGAGCCACCTCCGCAACAACAGCGCCGCCCGCGGGTCCACCTGCACGTTCTCGGCCACACCTGTCACACGCCACCTCTTCACGCTGCGTTGGGAACGCCGACCCTAACTCAGCCGACCGGGTAACGGACCTGCCTTCTCCGGTGCCCCCGGTCACCACCTTCGCGGAGTGAACGGACCGTTCGACCAACTAGATGGGACGAACGGTCCGTTCACCCGAAACCTCGCACGGCCGACCGGGTGAGGCAGCTCCAGTGCCCGTCCCTCCGATCCGGGTCCCGGGTGAACGGACCGTTCGTCCAAGCGGATCGGGCCAACGGTCCGTTCACCCCTGGCGGCCGGCGGCAGCGGGGAGCTCCGAGCAGCATCGGCCGGAGTGAACGGACCGCTTGACCAACTAGATGGGACTAACGGTCCGTTCACTCCAGGACCGGCGGGGCGGGCGCGGCACTCGGCGGCGCACCGGCGCACCACGACAGCACCGGAGTGGGGGGGGCCGGGGGGCCCAGAAGAAGGGCCGCACGGGGGGTGAGGGCGGCGGCGGGGGGGGCGCGGGCGGGGCGACGAAAAACCCCCGCCCGCCCCCCCCCCGCCCCGCC
>NZ_JAIUKC010000156.1:0-4380 GCF_020177435.1 Saccharopolyspora sp. 7B
GGCCGCCGCCGCGGGGGCGCGTGGGCGCCAGAACACCCCCACCCCCCCCACCCCCCCCCCCCCCCCCCCCCCACCCCCACCCCCCCCCCCCCCCCCCCCCCCCCCCCCCCCCGGCAACGGGGGTCAGAGGACTCGGTCCAGGAACTCCCGCGTCCGCGCCTCCCGCGGCGCGAGCAGCACTTCCGCGGGCGGGCCCGATTCGACGACCAGGCCGTCGTCCAGGAACACCACGGAGTCCGCGACCTCCCGGGCGAAACCGATCTCGTGGGTGACGACGACCATGGTGAGCCCGCCGCGGGCGAGGTCCTTCATCACGGCGAGCACTTCACCGACCAGCTGCGGGTCGAGCGCGCTGGTGGGTTCGTCGAACAGCAGCACCTTCGGTTCCACGGCGACGGCCCGCGCGATCGCCACCCGTTGCTGCTGTCCGCCGGAGAGCCGCCGCGGGTAGGAGTCGGCGTGCTCGGCGAGCCCGACGTCGCGCAACGCGGCCAGCGCCCGCACCGATGCGTCCTTCGTGGACAGTCGCCGCACGCCGACGAGCGCCTCGGCCACGTTGCCGAGCGCGGTCATGTGCGGGAACAGGTGGAACCCCTGGAACACCATGCCGATCTCGGCGCGCTGCCGGGCGATGATCCGGTCCGGCAGTTCGTGCAGCTTGCCGCCCGCTTCCCGGTACCCGACGAGCGATCCGCCCACCTGCACCCGGCCGGCGTCGACCTTCTCCAGGTGGTTGATGCACCGCAGCAGCGTGCTCTTGCCGGATCCGGACGGCCCGATGACGCAGGTGACGGACCCTTCGGTGACGGTGAGGTCGACGCCGCGCAGCACCGGCACCGGCCCGAAGCTCTTCCGCACGCCGCGGACGTCGATCATCGCGGTCATCGCCCGCCTCCCAGGACTCGCCGCCACGACACCGGTTCCGCTTCGCTCCGGGTCCCGCGGGCGTAGTGCCGTTCGACGCGGTGCTGGGCGATGGTCAGCAGCGAGGTGACGATCAGGTACCAGGCGGTCGCGACCAGCAGCAGCGGAATCACCTGGTAGTTGCGGTTGTAGATCAGCTGCACCGAGTGCAGCAGGTCGTGCACGGCGATGACGCTGACGATCGAGGTGCCCTTCAACGTGCCGATGAGCATGTTCGCGGCGGGCGGGACGATGGCGCGCATCGCTTGCGGCAGCACGACGCGCCGCAGGATCCGGCCGCGCGTCATCCCCAGCGCCTGCGCCGATTCGGACTGCCCGGGGTCGACGGAGAGGATGCCACCGCGCACCACTTCCCCCGCGTAGGCCGCTTCGTGCAGCACGAGCCCGATCACCGCGGTCGTGACGCCGCCGAGCAGGTCCACCGTACTGGTGGAGAACTCCCCCACACCGATCACCGGGTACAGCGCGCCGATGTTGAACCAGAACAGCAGCTGCACCAGCACCGGAACCGACCGGAAGAACCAGGTGTAGCCCCAGCTCACGGCGGCGAGCACCGGGTTCCCGGACAGCCGCAGCACCGCCAGCACGGTGCCGAGCGCGAACCCGAGCACCATCGTCACCGCGGTGAGCCACACCGTCAGCCACAACCCGTGCAGCACGGCGGGCGTGGCGAAGTAGGCGCCGACGACGTTCCACTGGAAGTTCGGGTTCGTCGCCACCGAGAACACCGCGCCGGCCAGCAGCGCCAGCACGAGCACCGCGGCCGCCCAGCGGAACGGGCGGCGCAGCGGCACCACTTCGGGGACGTCCGCGACGGGCGTCGGGACGACTCGCAGTTCGGACATGATCTCCCGCCTGTGCAAGGGAATCGGGAGTTCGAACATCCATCCCGCGCCGAGTCCGGTCAAGACCGCGACCTCCCCGTCCCACCCTGTGGCCACCGTTGACACCTCCGATCGAACCCGGTGAAGCTCGTCGCGTGCCCGCCCGTACGTGCTTGGTCGCGCGAACCCACATCGACCTCGGCCTGGTGTGGTCGGCGTCCTGTCGACGCCACCGCTGAACCCAGGCCCGCCGCGCCCCGCCCTCGGTTTCCGGGGCGCTCCACCGATTCCCGCCGCCCGGTGCGGCGCGGAAGGGGACCACCATGCGCATCGGACACCGCGTGGCGACCGCGTTCGCCCTGCTGTTGAGCGGAGTTCTGCTCACCGCCTGCGGGCCCGCACCCGATCCGGACGCGGTCGCGCCGGGCCTGGACGCGCAGGCCGACGTCGTCTCCGGCGTCCGGCGCAGCGAGGCGGCGGCCGCGCTGCTGCCCGCGCGGATCCGCGACGGCGGGGTGCTGCGCATCGGCCGTTCCGTCGGCGGAGCACCGCCGACCGCGTTCTACCTGGCGGACGGCAGCACGGCGGTCGGCCTCGACGTCGACCTCACCGAGGCGGTGGCCCGCAAGCTCGGCCTGCGGGTGGCGGCGCAGGACGCCGCGTTCGAGACGATCCTGCCCGCGCTGGGCAGCGGCAAGTACGACGCAGGCACCGGGAACTTCGGCGTCACCGAGGAGCGCAAGCGCACCATCGACTTCGCCACCTACATCCGCGACGGGCAGGGCTTCGCGGTCCGCTCCGGGGACGACCGCGCCCCGATCGCGGAGGTGACCGCGCTGTGCGGGCAGACCGTCGGCACCGCGAAGGGCACCACCTTCGAGGCGACCCTGTCCGCGCAGGCCCACCGCTGCACCGACCTCGGCCGCCCCGCCTACCGGGTGCAGGTGTTCTCCGAGAGCAGCGCCCTCTACTCGGCGCTCACCCAGGGCAAGGTCGACGTCATCATGAGCACCATCAACGGTCTGCGCTACGCGGCGACGCAGCAGCCCGCGCTGCGGCTGGCCAACGAGTTCCGCAGGCTCGACGTCGGCTTCGCGCTGGCGAAGGACTCCCCGTTGGCCCCGGCGCTGCAGACCGCGGTGAACGAGCTGATCCGCGACGGCGGCTACGCCCGCATCCTCGACAAGTGGGGCGTGGCCGCGTCGGCCATCCCCGAATCGCAGGTCAGTCCGCCCGAGATCCACTGAGCGGCGGCACTACTCGATCAGGTGGCGATCGTGCCGCTCCACCGCGCGCGGTGTCCGGATCAGACCTACTCTCCTCGGCGAGTCGACCCTCGCCTGTGGAGAGGAGTGTCCAACGTGGAGGACTCCGCACAAGCCGTCGTCCCGCTCCGTCCCGGATTCGACATCCAGGTACGAGGTTTCCACCGCCGCCAGGTCACCGAGCACATCGAGCTGCTCGAAGATCAGCTGCGCATGGTCAGCATCGATCGCAACGAGGCGGTGGCGTTGAACACGGACCTCCGCCGCCTCTGCGACGACGCGCGGCGCGACCTCGCCGAAGCCGAACTCCGCCTCAAGCGCATCGAAGCCTCCGACACCGGGCTTCCGCACGCGTCGCAGCGCGTGCAGAACATGCTGTCGCTGGCCGAAGAAGAAGTGCAGACGTTGCGCGAACAGGCGCAGCGGCAGGCGGAGACCATCCGGGGCAGCGCGGAATACGAGGCGCAGCAACTGCTCGACGAGGCCGGCCGGGCCGCGGAGGCGATGCGGGCCGAATGCGCCCGCCTCGTCGACGAGCTCGACGTCCGGCAGCGCGAGATCCGCCGGGAGCACGAACAGAGCCTCGCCGACATCCGGGAACGGGAGCGCACCATGCGCCACGCCATCCGGGACGAGTACAAGTCGATCGTCACGGCCGCGCAGGAGGAGGCCGACGCGCTGCTCTCCCGCACCCGCTGGGAGTGCGGCAGGCGCGACGCCGAGACCGAGCAGCTGCGGCTCGACGTCCTGCAGGACCTGCACACCAAGCAGGCCCGGATGGAGGAGCTGCGCACCGCCGTCATGTCCTCGTTGGACAGCGTCGGCAGGCTCGTCGGCGCCTCCAGCAACGAGATCGCCGCGCAGGAGATCGACAACGTCATCGATGCCGAACTCGTCGGCGAACCGGCGCACCACGTGTGGTTGCCGGAGCCGCGCGGGGACACCCAGAGCTACCTGATCCCGCTGGAGTCCCCCTTCAACGGCGGTGCCGCGGAGCCCGCCGAGACCGCCGAAGCCGAACCGACCGAAGCCGTCCAGCGGAACTGATTCGGAGCGAGCACGTGGAGCTAGTCGTCTTGTCCTTCGCCGGAGGCGCCGTGGTGGCCGCACTGGTCTTCTGGCCGCTGCTGCGCCGGGTCCGCAAGCACGCGGACGGGCCGCCCACCGGCAGGCACGCGTTGCGCACCCACCGCAGCACCGCCCCGCCGGCGGGAGCCCCCACCACCGGCGTCATCTCCCCGCCCCCCGACGCGCTGGGGGCAACAGCCAACCCCATCGTCCGCGCCCCGTCCCCGGGGGGGACCCCCCGGTCGGCGGCAACGTATACGTGGGGGGGGAGTCGGAGGCGGGGCGGGTCCGCGGGGGGC
>NZ_JAIUKC010000157.1:0-26767 GCF_020177435.1 Saccharopolyspora sp. 7B
CGCGCCGGATCTCCTCCGCCACCTGCTCGTCGATGCCGTCATCGGTGATCAGCGTGTCCACGTCGGCGAGGTCGCCGAACCGCGCGAAGTGGTCGTTGCCGATCTTGGTGTGGTCGGCGAGCACGATGGTGCGCCGCGCCGCCGAGATCGCCGCCCGCTTCACCATCGACTCGGCCGAATCCGGTGTCGTGAGGCCGCGTTCCAGGGACAGCCCGTTGGTCGCCATGAACGCGACGTCCACGTAGATGTCGCCGAGCGCGTGCAGCGCCCAGCCGTCCACCGCCGCCAGCGTGCGGCCGCGCAGCCTGCCGCCGACCAGCATCAGGGTGATGTTGCCGCGGCCGGAGAGGGTGAGCGCCGTCGTCGGCGAGTGCGTGACCACGGTCAGTTCCCGGTCGACGGGGAGGATGTTCGCCATCCGCGCGACCGTGGTGCCGGCGTCGAGCAGGATCGCGCCCTCGTCCGGCACCAGTTCCAGCGCCGCTTTCGCGATGCGGTTCTTCTCGGCGGTCATCACCGAGTCCCTGGCGGGCACGTTCGGCTCGAATCCCAGCCGCTCCACGGGGATCGCGCCGCCGTGCACCCTGCGCAGCACGCCGCGGCGCTCCAGCACGGTCAGGTCGCGGCGCACGGTCTCCGTGGTCATGTCGAAGCGCGATGCGAGCGCCGCCACGTCGACCCGGCCTTCCTTCCGCGCCAGCTCCAAGATCGCCCAGTGCCGTTCCTCGGCGTACATCCGCGTCTCGCTTCCCGCCCCCGTGAAGTCCCCGCCCGGCGAGGCTACCGGCGACGATCAGCGCGGCACAATGGCGGGATGTTGTTTCGTGTTGCTTCGAGTGGCATTCGGCGGAACGACCGCCGGTTGCCGTCCACCGGCGCTCCGATCCGGTGATCTTTTCACTCTCCGCACTCAATTGATCACTTTCAGTATACGGTGGCCTGGTGTCAACAGAGGACATTCCGCCGGCGGTCTGGCGGAGCGCGGAAGTCCGCGACGCCCTGGCGGTGCGCGACATCGGCACGGTCTACCGGGTGCTGCGCGAGCACGGCGTCTCGCAGAGCCGCATCGCCCAGCTCACCGGGCAGGCCCAGAGCGAGGTCAGCGACGTGCTCAACGGCCGCGCCGTGCGCAGCTACGAGTTGCTGGCCCGGATAGCCACCGGGCTCGGGATACCGCGCGGCTGGATGGGCATGGCCGGGGAACCGGACCCGGCCGCGGAGGGCACCGATCCGCCCGTCGAGGAGGACGAGAAGGCGAAGCGCCGCCGCTTCCTGTCCTACGCCGGTTCGCTGGTGCTGGGCGCGGAGGTCGACGTGTCCGGCTCCGCCGACCTGTTCGCCGCCGAGCTGCGCCGGTTCGCCGAGCTGCCGCCGACCCCGCCGGGCCGGGTCGGCAGCTCCGACGTCGCGGCGCTCGATGTGCTGATGGGTTCGCTGCGGCAGATAGACCAGCGCTACGGCGGGGTCGGCCAGTACGGCACCGTCGCGGCCGCCGCCCGGCGCGCCGAGCGGATGCTGGAGGCCTCGATGAGCGAGGCGGTGCGCAGCGACCTGCTGGGCGCGCTGTGCAAGCTGCACGCCACCGCGGGCTGGACGGCGGTGGAGAACGGGCTGCTCGCCAGCGGGAACGCGCACTACGGGCGGGCGCTGGACTTCGGCCGGGACGGGGCGGATCCGCTGGCGATCGCGCGGACGCTGTACGCGGCGGGGCGCGCCGAACTGGACTTCGGCGATCCGAACTCGGCGCTGAAGCTGTTCCAGCTGGGGTCGATCCGGGCCGAGGCCTCGCCGCTGGTGAGCTCGGTGCTGCAGCTGAACTCGGCGTGGGCCGCGGCGCGCGGCGAACGCCGCGGCTCGGTGCGGCGGATGCTCGACCAGGGGCGCGCGCTGCACGCCACCGCCGAGATCGAGGCCGACTACCCGATGTTCCGCTGGTTCGGGGAAGCGGACGTGCTGGGCTTGACCGGCTCGGTGCAGCTGGTGGTGGGCGAGCACGAATCCGCGGCGCTGCACCTGTCCCGCGCGGTGGCCGCCCGCGCGCCCGGGGAGGTGCGGTCCGCGGTGTTCGAGCTGGCGAGCCTGGCGGAGGCGAAGTTCGCGCTCGGCGACCACGCGTCGGCGGTGCGGCACGGGCGCCGGGCGGTGCTGCTGGCCGGCGGGGTGCGCAGCGCCCGGCTGCGCGGCAGGCTCGCCGGGCTGCGCCGCCGCTGCGCGGAGCTGGTGGGCTCGCGCCACGCCTGGCGCGACTGCGCGGAGGAGCTGGCGCTCGGCATCGACGGTGTCATCGCACCCCGGCCGGTCCCCCGCTGACGGTGCGGCGGACCTCCGTCGGCGCGGCCGGGCGCGGCGGGAGGAAGTGGCCGTGCGAAAGGAGATCCCGGCGGCACGGGGTGCGCCGCCGGGACCCCGGCTCAGTCCTTCGCGGTGATGCGGTCCGGCGCCGGCGGCACCACGTCGGGGTGCTCCGCCAGGTAGCCCAGCAGCGCGTCCAGGTCCACCGGCCCGCCCGCGACGTCGGTGCCCTCGGTGAAGCCGCTGAACCCGTCCCCGCCGCCGGCGAGGAAGTTGTTCACCGCCACCCGGTACGGCGCGGCCGGGTCCACCGGTGCGCCGTCGAGGGTGAGCCCGGAGACCTTCGACCCGATGGGCGCGGACCGCGAGTACTCGTAGTGCAGGTCCGCCGACACCTGCAGCACGTTCTCGCCCTCCGGGCTCCACTGCTGCTCCAGCACGTCCCGCAGCTGCGCGCCGGTGAGGGTCATGGTCTGCATGGTGTTGCCGAAGGGCTGCACCGCGAACGCTTCGCCGTAGGTGATGACGCCGTCGCCTTCGCCCGCCGGGGAAGAGGCGTGCGGCAGGTCGGCGCGCACCCCGCCGGGGTTGGTCAGCGCGAGCTGCGCCCCCGTGTCGCGGGTGGCGGCGAGCTGCGCGTCGGCGATGACGCTGCCGAGGCCGGATTCCCCGGACGGCGCCGGGGTCTTCAGCAGGTCGCCGGTGGCGGTGCCGACGGCGCGGTTCGCGATCGGCGCCGCCTTCGCGCGGGCTTCCTCGACGAGCGCGGCCGTCTCGGCGTCGGGTTCGACGTCGCGGGTGACGACCTCGTTGCGCGCGGTGCTGCTCTCCCGCACCACTTCGCGGGTGTCGCGGTCGACGCGCAGGTCCAGCACCGACAGCAGCCTGCCGTAGGAGGCGCCTTGCACGAGGGGACGCGGGTCGCCCGCCGGGTCGGTGGCGGTGCAGGTGTACTGCTGGTGGCTGTGCGCGCTGAACACGGCGTCGACCTGCGGGGAGACCTGTTCCGCGATGCGGCTCGCGGGGCCGCCGGGGGTGACCTGGCAGGAGTTCGGGCCGCCGCCGTCGGCTTCGTCGCCCTGGTGCAGCAGCACGACCTGCGCCTTGACGCCGAAGCGCTCCAGCGCGTCGGAGGTGCGGTCGATGGCTTCGACCTCGTCGCCGAACCGGAGTCCGCGCACCGCTTCGGGGCTGACCACGTCGGGCAGGTCCTGCAGGGTCGCGCCGATCACGCCGATCGGCACCCCGCCGGAGACCTGCACGGTGAACGGCAGCAGCGCGGGGGCACCGCCGTCCTCGAAGGTGACGTTGGCGCCGAGGTACGGGAAGTCCGCGCCGGCGAAGGAATCCCGGAACTCGCAACCGTCCTGCGGGTGGCAGCCGCCGGTCTGCAGCCGTTGGAGTTCCTGGTAGCCCTCGTCGAACTCGTGGTTGCCGACGACGTGGCCGCGCACGTCCTGCGAGTTGAGGAAGTCGACGGTGGGTTCGTCGTGGAACAGCGCGGAGTTCACCGGCGAGGCGCCGACGCTGTCGCCGGTCGAGAAGACCAGCGAGTTCGGCACCTCGTCGCGCAGCCGCTGCAGGTGGGTGGCGAGGTAGGCGGCGCCGCCGGCGTCGACGGTCCGGCCGTCGTCGAGCTCGATCTGCCCGGAGGACCCGGTGGGCGGTTCGAGGTTGCCGTGCAGGTCGTTGAAGGTGATCAGCCGGACGTCGGTGGTCGCGGGCGGGTCCTGCGGCGCGGCGCCGGCGGTGGCCCCGGTGGCCGTGGCCGCGGTGGCCAGTGCGGTGGCGGCGACGGCGAGTCCGCGTCGCACGCGGTGGGCACGCATGGTTCGGTCTTCCTCCCAGGTGGTGATCTCGGGAGGCAGTCTGCCCGGACCCGCTGCCGACCACCACCGATTCCGCGTCACACCTCGCGGTCGTGCGGAGCCGCCCGCGGCCGGGCAGGATGCGGCCGAGGAGTGCGCGGACGGCTACCGAGCGCCTCCGCACCGGCACCGCCACGCCGATGATGATGGGGTCCGGATCACCGCCGAACCCAAGATGTAGTGTGGCGCCCGCTGATGGTTCGCCGGTCCGCCCGGCGTGACAACAGGGAACCCGGTGCGAATCCGGGACTGCCCCGCAGCGGTGAACGGGAACGACCGCCGTCACCACCTCCCGGTGGTGCAGCACTGGACGCTCGGCGTCCGGGAAGCGACGGCCAGTAGGCCCGGTGCCGAGCACCGGTCGCCCGTGAGTCCGAAGACCTGCCATCGGTGCGCGCACGAGGGGTGCGCGCCGTCCGGGACCTCGCGGGAGGGTCGTGGGACGAGCGGTGCCGTGCGCGCCGCGGGTCCTGGCGCGTTCCGAGGAGTTCCGGGCAGGTGTCCGAGCTTGCGAGGAGAGAGCCAGTGACCGAGTCCACGACCCGGCCGTCAGCAGCGACCGCGGTGGTACCGGCAGGAGTGCGGGTGCTGCGGCGCGACGGGACCGTTTCCGGTTGGGACGAAACGAAGATCTCCGTGGCGTTGACCAAGGCGTTCCTGGCGGCCGAGGGGGATTCGGCCGCATCGTCGTCGCGGTTGCACCAGATCGTCGCGGAGTTGACGGAGCAGGCGGCGCAGGGCGTGCTGCGCCACGCGGGTACCGAAGGCCTGGTGCACATCGAGCAGATCCAGGACATGGTGGAGCTGGCGCTGATGCGCGGCGGGCACCACGGTGTCGCCCGCGCCTACGTGCTCTACCGGGAGGAGCACGCGCAGGCCCGCGAGGCCGAGGTGGCTCCCGTCGAGGACGCCGCTCCCCGCCTGGAGATGACCGCGCCGGACGGCACCCGGGTGCCGCTGGACTGGGAGCGGGTGTCGACCGTCGTCGAGCAGGCCTGCTCGGACCTCGACGACGTGCACGCCGACCAGGTGCTGCGCGAGGTGCGGCGCAACGTCTACGACGGCATCAGCTCCGCGGAGCTGGCCGAGTCGCTGACGATGGCGGCGCGCACCTTCGTGGAGGCGGAGCCGAACTACTCGCTGGTGACCTCGCGGCTGCTGCTGGACAAGCTGCGTCGGGAGGCGCTGAGCTTCGTCGCGGGCGAGCCGGCCGAGGCCGACCAGGTGCAGATGCGGGACCGCTACGCCGGTTACTTCGCCGACTACGTGCGCCGCGGCATCGAGCTGGAGCAGCTGGACCCGGAGCTGGCCCGCTTCGACCTGGAGCGGCTGGGCGCGGCGCTGGACGCGGACCGGGACATCGCGTTCGGCTTCCTCGGCCTGCAGACGCTCTACGACCGGTACCTGCTGCACGAGGACGGGGTGCGGTTCGAGCTGCCGCAGGCGTTCTTCATGCGGGTCGCGATGGGCGTGGCGCTGCGCGAGGACGACCGGGAGGCGCGGGCGATCGAGTTCTACGACCTGATCTCCTCGTTCGACTTCATGTGCTCGACGCCGACGCTGTTCAACGCGGGCACCACCCGCCCGCAGCTGTCGTCCTGCTTCCTGACCACTGTGGACGACGACCTGCACGGGATCTTCCACGGCATCAGCAACAACGCGCTGCTGTCGAAGTACGCGGGCGGGCTCGGCAACGACTGGACCCCGGTGCGGGGCACGGGCGCGCACATCAAGGGGACCAACGGTTCCTCGCAGGGCGTGGTGCCGTTCCTGAAGATCGCCAACGACACGGCGGTCGCGGTGAACCAGGGCGGCAAGCGCAAGGGCGCGGTGTGCGCGTACCTGGAGACCTGGCACGTGGACGTCGAGGAATTCCTCGACCTGCGCAAGAACACCGGGGACGACCGGCGGCGCACGCACGACATGAACACGGCGAACTGGGTGCCGGACGAGTTCCTGCGCCGGGTGGAGGCCGACGAGCCGTGGACCCTGTTCTCCCCGGACGAGGTGCCGGACCTGCACGACCTGTACGGCACCGCGTTCGCGCAGCGCTACCGGGAGTACGAGGCGGCCGCCGAGCGCGGTGAGCTGAAGGTGTTCCGCCAGGTCCGCGCGGTGGACCTGTGGCGCCGGATGCTGACGATGCTGTTCGAGACCGGGCATCCGTGGATCACCTTCAAGGACCCGTGCAACCTGCGGTCGCCGCAGCAGCACGCGGGCGTGGTGCACTCCTCGAACCTGTGCACCGAGATCACGCTGAACACGAGCAAGGACGAGGTCGCGGTCTGCAACCTCGGTTCGATCAACCTGGCGCGGCACGTCACGGCCGAGGGCCTGGACGTGGAGCGGCTGCGGCGCACCACCCGCACGGCGGTGCGGATGCTGGACAACGTCATCGACGTGAACTTCTACACGATCCCGGAGGCGCGGGCCTCGAACCTGCGGCACCGCCCGGTGGGCCTGGGCCTGATGGGCTTCTCGGACGCGCTGTTCGCGCAGCGCATCCCGATGTCCTCGCAGGCGGCGGTGGAGTTCGCGGACCTGAGCATGGAGCACATCAGCTTCCACGCGATCGCCGCGTCCTCCGAGCTGGCCGCCGAGCGCGGGCGCTACGAGTCGTTCGAGGGTTCGCTGTGGAGCCGGGGCGTGCTGCCGATCGACTCGCTGGAGCTGCTGGCGCAGGCCCGCGAGACCGGCGTCGACCTGGATCGTTCGTCCACACTGGACTGGGACGGGCTGCGGGAGCGGGTGCGCGCGAACGGCATGCGCAACTCGAACGTGCTGGCCATCGCCCCGACGGCGACGATCTCGAACATCTGCGGCGTCGGCCAGTCCATCGAGCCGCTGTACCGGAACCTGTACGTGAAGTCGAACATGTCGGGCGACTTCACCGTGCTCAACGCCGACCTGGTGCGGGACCTCAAGGCCGCCGGGGTGTGGGACGAGGCGATGGTGCAGGACCTGAAGTACTTCGACGGCGACCTGGCCCCGATCGACCGGGTGCCCGCGGAGCTGAAGTCGTTGTACGCCACCGCGTTCGAGATCGAGCCGCGCTGGCTGGTGGAGGCCGCGTCCCGCCGCCAGAAGTGGATCGACCAGGCGCAGTCTCTGAACCTGTACATGGCGGCGCCGAGCGGCCGCAAGCTCGACGAGCTGTACCGGCTGGCGTGGCGCAAGGGCCTCAAGACCACCTACTACCTGCGGTCCAGCAGTGCGACGCACGTGGAGAAGTCCACGCTGCGCGGCACCGACGGCAAGCTCAACGCGGTCTCCCCCGCCGCCGCACCGGCCCCGGCCCCGTCGCCGCAGCCGCAGGCGTGCGCGATCGACGACCCGGACTGCGAAGCCTGCCAGTGACCGCCCCGTTCCCCCTGGAGGACTCATGACTTCCGTGCACACCCCCGACGCCACCGGGCTCGGCGAGATCGACCGCGGCGCGGGCCGGATCAACGTCGACGACAAGGCGATGATCAACGCGCAGGCGGACGTGAACCAGCTGCTGCCGCTGAAGTACGGCTGGGCGTGGGAGAAGTACCTCGCCGGCTGCAACAACCACTGGATGCCCACCGAGGTGTCCATGCACGCCGACATCGCCCTGTGGCGCTCCCGCGACGGGCTCACCGAGGACGAGCGGCTGATGCTCAAGCGCAACCTCGGGTTCTTCGCCACGGCGGAGTCGTTGGTGGCCAACAACATCGTGCTCGCCGTGTACCGGCACATCACCAACCCCGAGTGCCGCCAGTACCTGCTGCGCCAGGCGTTCGAGGAGGCCGTGCACACGCACACCTTCCAGTACATCTGCGAGAGCCTGGGCCTCGACGAGGGCGAGCTGTTCAACGCCTACCGCGAGATCCCGTCCATCTCGGAGAAGGACGAGTGGGCGCTGCGGCACACCCAGAACCTGGAGAACCCCGAGTTCGCCACCGGCGGACCGGAGCGCGACCAGGCGTTCCTGCGCGACCTCATCGCCTTCTACGTGATCTTCGAGGGCATGTGGTTCTACACCGGTTTCGCCCAGATCCTGTCGCTGGGCAGGCGGAACAAGATGGTCGGCATCGCCGAGCAGTACCAGTACATCCTGCGCGACGAGTCGATCCACCTGAACTTCGGCATCGACTGCATCAACCAGATCAAGCTGGAGAACCCGCACCTGTGGAGCGCCGAGTTCCAGGAGGAGGTGCGCGGCATGCTCGCCGACGCGTGCCGCCTGGAGGTCGCCTACGGCCGGGACACCATTCCCCGCGGCATCCTCGGCATCAACGCCGAGCTGTGCGAGCAGTACATGCACTTCATCACCAACCGCCGCTGCGCGCAGCTGGGCCTCACCCCGGTGTTCGCCGAGGTCGAGAACCCGTTCCCGTGGATGTCGGAGGCGATGGACCTGAAGAAGGAGAAGAACTTCTTCGAGACCCGCGTCACCGAATACCAGTCCGGCTCCTCCCTCACCTGGGACTGACGGATCGGGCCGCCCGCCGGGGACTCGGCGGGCGGCCCGCGGGTTCCGCCCCGCCGGGCCGTCGCCGCGGCATAGGGTGCCGGGATGGGTGTTCCTGTTCCCGCTGATCTCGACGTCGTCCGGGAGTCCTACGACCGCGTGGCCGACAACTACGTGGACATGGTGACCACGACGGGCATCGGCGACGTCCGCGCCCACCCGTGGCTGCGCGCCGCGATGGACGTGTTCGCCGATCAGGTCGCCGAGCTCGGCCCCGTGCTCGACGTCGGTTGCGGGCCGGGCACGGTCACCGGCTACCTGGCCGAACGCGGGCTCGACGTGTCGGGCGTGGACCTGTCGCCCCGGATGGTCGAGCACGCGCGGCGGCTGCATCCGGGGTGCTCGTTCCGCGTCGGATCGGCCACCGAACTCGGCTTGCCGGAGTCGTCCTTCGGCGGGCTGCTCGGCTGGTGGTCGCTGTTCAACCTGCCGCGCGAGGTGCTGCCGGGCGTGCTGTCGTCGTTCGCGAGCGCGCTCGTCCCGGGCGGTCAGCTGATCATCGCGACGCACGTCGGCGACGACGACGTGCAGCGCACCGAGGCCTACTACGGCGTCCCGGTCCGCTGGACGACGTACCAGTGGCGGCCCGAGCAGCTCACCGCGCTCGTCGAGCAGGCGGGCCTGCACCCCACCGCCGAACTCCGCCTGCCCGCCGACGAGCACACCGGCCCCGGTGTCGTCCTCGTCGCCCGCCGCGACTGAACCCGGCCCCAGGTGAATGGCCCACCCGCCCGTTCTTCGTGGTCGAACGGGCCATTGGTCGGCAGATCAGCTCGGCAGATCAGCTCGGCAGGGCGGCGCGGAGGGCGGTCAGGTCGAAGGTGACGACGCCGTCGGGATCGCGGTGCAGCACCTCCTCCGGCGGGAGGAACCGGACACCGCTGTCCGCCAGCAGCGCGTGGTGGGTGACGTAGGCGGGATGCCGCCGCAGCACCGACTTCATGCAGGTGGCCACACGATCGGCACCTCCGCGCAGAGCAGTTCGTTCAGCACCCCCAGCAGCGCCGTCCCGTTCGCGCCCGCGCCCCACAGGTTCAGCGTGTTGAAGGTCAGCGGCGCCACCAGCACCGCGTCCGCGGCGGGGAACGGATCCGGTTCACCCGGCCTGCGCGGGTGGATCCGCGGCGGCTGGCCCGTCGCGGATTCCAGCTCCGCCGGGTCGAGCCACTCCGCGGCGGCCTCGGACAGCACCGGGCACCACCCACCCGCCGGCCCGCAGCAGCCCCGCCAACTCGGGCAGCTGCCGCACCGGCGGCGCCGCGGTTCCGACCAGGTACAGCACCCGCCCGCTCACCGGTGCACCCATTCCCGTCGCGCCCCAGCGCAGCGGCGAGATCTCCGGCCCGTCGCAGCCGCGACGCCGATTCCGCGCGATCGGAGTTGCGGCCGGAGATCACCGACGCGATCAGGAACAGCGCACCCCGCACGGACACGGCGGCCGGATCGTCGCCGCGGACCGTTCCCGCCGCGGTCATGGCGATCCGCTCAGCCTCGGCCGCCCGCCCGGACCGCAGGAAGGCCGTCGTCACCTGGTAAGCCGCCGCCGAGGTGTCCAACCGCAACACCGCACGCGCCTACGGCAACGCCCTGCATGCCCTGGTCGCCGAACTCGGCGGGACCAACCCGGTAGCGGCCCTGGACAACGACACGATGGTGGAGAAGATCGGCCGGTGGTTCGCTCGCCGTTGGGGCAAGTCCGCTGCGGCCACTGTCAACGCCAGGTTGGACGCGCTGCGGTCGGCCGCCGCATGGTGGCGCCGACAAGAGTGGATCGGCGGTGGCCCGACCCGGCGCATCCGGCGCCGGCCGCGCACCCCGGATCGCACCCGCGCCGTGGCCCGTGCCGACATCGAAGCCCTGCTGACCCGTCAGCATTTGCCGTTGCGGCGAGCGCACCCTGTGGCGAATGCTGTATGAAACCGCCGCCCGTGCCGAGGAGATCCTCGCCCTGGACGTCGACGAGCTGGATCTGCGCAACCGCTGCGCCCGCCGCAAGGGCGGCGAGGCCGATGTCATGGTGTGGCGTACTGCCACTGCCAGGTTGCTGCCATGTCTGCTGAACGGCAGGAAGACCGGCCCGGTGTTCCTCCCCGAGCGACGGGCACGGATCGAGCTGCCGTCCGGTCGACCTCGATCCGGAATTCGGCCGGGCCCGGTTGTCCTACCGACGTGCCGCCGAGACCTTCGAGCACACCAGCAAGGACCTGACCGGTGGGCCGTGGACGCTGCACCAACTCCGGCACTCGGCGTTGACCCGTGCTGCCGAGGACGGCGGCAACAGCTCCACCCTGCTATCGTACTCTGGGCACACCTCGGTCGCTTCCCTCGCGCGGTACGCGCGAGTCTCACCCGAGGCTTTGGCTCGCTGGCAGCAGGACCGGGATCCGGCGGCCAGGCGGCGATGAAGGCAGAAAGCTGACTCGGTCTCGGAGCCGATCGTGCACGCGAGGTTCCCCATCGTCCCAGTTCACACAGTCGGCGACATTGGCTGCACCCGGCCACTGTCATGATCAGGCACATGAGCCAGAGTGTGCCGGTGACGTTGCCCGAGTGGCAGCAGTTCCTCCGCGGCTATAGCGATGACTATCTGCGGATGGCCACGGATGAGGAGGCGGCACGCCTCGACGACGTCCAGCGGGAGAATCGGTGGCTGGGCTACGAACCGGCCAGTGAGGAGGCCCTCCGTGGCGCCGAGAAACGCCTGGATGTGCGGCTGCCGCCGAGCTACCGCAACTTCCTGCTCGCCAGCAACGGCTGGCGCGACATCGACCCCGAGTTGAGCGAGCTGTTCCGGATCGACGAGATCGGTTGGTTCGCTGAGAAAGATCCCGAACTGCTGACCGCCTGGACCGAGGCGGGGCTCGAGGGTCTCGTGGAGCAGGTCAAGCCGTGCTTGATGGTGTCAGACTGGTCCGACTGCGCTGTCTACTGGCTGCTGGACCCGACCACGATCGGGCCGAACGGGGAATGGACCGCGTACGAGTGGGCGACTGGCGACGGCTCCTATCCTTCGCCGTACCCCAGCTTCGGTGCCCCTGGTAGCAAGCGCTCGAGATGCCTTCAACCGATGGAAAACCCACGATGTCATCCACGAACAGGGATACCAGGACACCGAGCCGGCACCTCATACTCGCCCCGACGCTGCACCGCTCCACCAGGTGACCGCAGCCGACACGTGGCCGCGCCTCATGCGCATCGACCGACTCGACCACCTGGTGCTGACCGTCGCCGACCAGGACGCCACGATCGATTTCTACACCCGGGTGCTGGGCATGGAGGTGGCTACCTCCGACAACGGTCGCACGGCGCTGACCTTCGGCCACAGCAAGATCGACCTACGCGTGGCCGGAGAGGATACCGAGGTGTTTTCGGCCGTCCACCCCGCTCCGGGTACCGCCGAGCTGTGCTTCGTCGTGGACACCCCGGTGCTGCTCCTGATCGACGAGCTCAGAGAGCAGGCGGGGATGGACATCGAGGCGGGCCCGGTCGGCCGTACCGGTGCACTCGGCCCGATCTACAGCCTCCATCTGCGCGACCCCGACAAAAACCTGATCAAGCTGAGCAACTACCTCGACTGAGCGGGGCTATTCCGCGAGCCGGGCGGCGTCCTCGTCGCGGACTTCGTAGCCGCCGACACGGAGTTCGGTGATGGCGGCGTCGAGGTATCGGGTGTTGAACAGCACGATCGCGTAGAGCACAAGGCCGAGGGCGCCGAGCTGATCTTTCATGCCTTCGTAGGAGCGCTGCCGCAGTTCGCC
Source organism: Saccharopolyspora sp. 7B (assembly GCF_020177435.1). Taxonomy (NCBI): domain Bacteria; kingdom Bacillati; phylum Actinomycetota; class Actinomycetes; order Pseudonocardiales; family Pseudonocardiaceae; genus Saccharopolyspora; species Saccharopolyspora sp. 7B. Next base: position 12,414 of record NZ_JAIUKC010000157.1, read on the forward strand.
GCGCTGACCGTGGAAGATCCGCCGGGCCAGCGCATGGCGGCCTTCCTGGAGGTTGGCCTGCGCTTTGATGTCCCGGCGGTAGCCGGTCTCGTCGACCGCGGCCGGGCGTCAGTTCGCGGCGGGCGACTGCTCTTCGAGGTGGTCGGCGAGCCGGGTCATGATGTCCGCGTAGCTCGCGTAGCTGAACGGGGCGACCGCGTCCCACTCGACGAACCGGTTCGCCCGCGCGGATTCCTGCGCCGCGAACACCGGGTTGCGCTTGAGCTGCTCCGGCGGCAGCGAGGCCTCGCGGGTGTCCCACATCAGCACGTCCCCGGTGTAGGCACCGGCGTTCTCCCAGGCGAGCCGCTCGAAGTAGCCGCCGCCCGCGGTGTCCGGGTGCGCCGGGGTCCGGATCGGCAGGCCCAGTTCCCGCACGTAGTAGTCCAGGTCCGGGTTGCGGCCCGGCACCACGACGAAGAACTCCTGCTTCGTACCGCCGACCACCAGGATGCTGCGCCCCTCCGCGCGCATCCGGGCGCCGATACCGCGCAGCCGGTCGGCGGCGGCGTCGAACCGCGCCTGGTCCGCCCGGATCCGCTCCGAGTCCACGTCGGACCCGAGCGCGCGGGCGAGCTCCTTGTAGGCGCCGATGGTCTCCGGCAGCGAGCGCCCGGACTGCTCGACGCCGACGGTGGGCACGAACGCCCGCACCTTCTCCTCTTGCTCGGCGGTCAGGTGCCAGAGCCCGTCGAACTCGGCGTACTTGCCGCTGACCAGCAGGTCGGGGCGCAGCCCGGCCGCGGATTCCAGGTTCAGCTCCCCGTACCCGGGGCCGGTGACGTCGGTGACCGCCGCCGGGTCGACGCTGCCCGCTTCCGGTTCGGTGCTGCCGTCGTCGCGGACCAGCGGGCCGAAGGTGCCGACCACCGGCACCCCGAAGTCGTGCAACGCGCCCGCGGCCGAGACCTGCGCGATGATCCGTTCCGGCGCCTCGTCGCGCCGCACCTGCACTCCGCGGTCGTCGACGAAGCTCCAGCCGCCCGCCGCGTCCTGCGGCGCGGGCGCCGAGCACCCCGCCAGCGCGGCCACCGCCACGAGCAACCCGGCTGCGCGCGTCCTGCTCACCATCAGCGAATCTCCCCTCAGTATGAGGTTAGGCTAGCCTACGGATCAGTCGAGTCGATGGGCAGAAGAGGTGCGAGATGGCCGAGCGGACCGAAGTGCGCCGCCCCCAGTACGTGATGTTCCGGACCCGGGTGGCGCGCGCCCAACGGCTCGGCCCCAGCTTCGTGCGGATCACCTTCACCGGCGAGGACCTGCACCGCTTCGGCATCGGCGGCGACGACCAGCGGGTGAAGCTCATCCTCCCCCAGCCCGGCAGGCCGCTGAGCGACATGCCCGGCGGCGACGGCTGGTACCCGCGCTGGCAGGCGCTGCCCGACGAGATCCGCCCGACGCTGCGCACCTACACCGTGCGCGCCTACCGGGAGGACCCGTTCGAGCTGGACATCGATTTCGTGCTGCACGGCGTCGACTCCGGCCACAGCGGCCCCGCCTCCGCCTGGGCCGCGGCGGCCGCCCCCGGCGACGAGGCGCTGCTGCTCGGCCCGGACCGGCCGGGCAGCGGCCGGATGTGGGGCTGCGAGTGGTCCCCGCCGGAGACGGCGCGGCAGCTGGTGCTGGCCGGGGACGAGACGGCGGTCCCCGCGATGGCCGCGATCGTCGAAGCGCTGCCCGCGGACTCGCGCGGCGTGGTGTGCGCGGAGGTACCGACGGCCGAGGACGTCCAGACCTGGCGCGCGCCGAGCGGCGTCGAGGTCCGCTGGCTGATCCGGCAGCGGCCGGAGGGGACCGCGCCGATCGGGTCGCTGCTGGAGGAATCGGTGACCGGCGCGCTCGGCGAACTCGGCTCGCGCGGCGGTTCCGAGGCCGGCCTGGACGACGTGGACGTGGACACGACGACGCTCTGGGAGGTGCCCGAACCGGACACCGCAGGCGGCGAGGTCTACGGCTGGCTGGCCGGGGAGGCGGCGGTGATCAAGCGGCTGCGCCGGGTGCTGGTGCAGGACCACCAGGTGCCGCGCAGCTGCGTGGCGTTCATGGGCTATTGGCGCGAGGGCCGCAGCTGACACCGCTCCGGGCGGAGTGGCGACCGCCTCTTGGCATCGGGGCCCGCGGCGTGCCACGATCCCTGAGATTAAGTAAGCCTTACCTAACTGCCCGGAGGTTCGAGTGTCCTCGCCCGCACAGCAACCGGTACGCAGTGACTTCGCCGCCAGACTCCGGTCCAGCACCCGCGCCGACCACGACCACGTCCAGTCCCTGCCGTTCCTGCGGACCCTGCTCGCCGGGGAGCTCGAAGCCGACGCCTACGCCGTGATGCTCGGCCAGCACTACTTCGCCTACTCCGTGCTGGAGCAGGCCGCCGACGCCATGCGCAGCGACGTGGTCGCGGGGCCGTTCGTCAGCGAACGGCTGCGCAGGCTGCCGCACCTGGAGACCGACCTGCACTACTACCTCGGGCCGGACTGGCGGGAGGTCATCGCGCCCAGCGCGGCCACCGAGCGGTACTGCGCGCGGCTGCGGGAGGTGTGCTTCGACTGGCCGGGCGGGTTCGTGGCGCACCACTACACGCGGTGCCTGGCCGACCTCTCCGGCGGCAAGCTGATCCGCTCGGCGATGCGGCGCAGCCTGGACCCGCCGGACGGGAAGGGGTTCGCGTTCCTCACCTTCGACGACGTGCCCAGCAGCGCCGGGGTGCGCAACGCCTACCGGCTGCTGCTGGACACCGCGGGCTGGGACGAGCGCGAGCAGCGGCGGATCATCGCCGAGGTGCGGCTCGCCTACCACCTCAACACCGAGGTGTTCGCCGACCTCGGCAGCCGGCTGCCCCCGCGCATTCCACGACCGCGCGGGTGAGTTCGCGGCACCGGAAATGAGGCGGAAGGCAATGCAACGTTCCCGCTGAATTCCGCAACAGTGCGGAATTCAGTGGGAATACTTGCACCACCCCGGTCGGCCGCCGCGACGGAGCGGACGCATCGGATTCCGCGGATCGGCCGCACCCGCATCTCGCCGGACCGCGGCCACGGCACGGCCGGAGAGCGCCGGAAGTCCTTTCAGGACGGCATTCCCCGCAGCACGCGCAGGCGCTCCGAACTGCTGCGACGGGACTCGCGGAACCGGCGGGAACCGGACCCGCCGGGCCGGCGGCGAATTCGGCCCGTTCCCGATCAGGAGGAAAAGCAGAATGCCAGGTACCGAGACCTGGCAGCAATGACTCATTCGGATGATCGCCGTTGTCGCGGACAATGGATTAGCATTCAGCGACATGACCGCAACTCCACCACGACCGCGGGCCTACGTGCTCGGCGCGGAACTGCGCGACGCCCGCCGCAAGAGCGGGCACACCTTGCGCGGGCTCGCCTCGATCCTGGACGTCTCGCACTCCGTCCTGGTCCGCTGGGAGCACGGCGACCGGGTGCCGTCCGCCGAATCCATCTCAGCCGTGTGCGTGGTGCTCGGCGTCAGCAGCACCGCGCGGTCCCGGATGCTCAAGCTCGCCCGCGAAGCCGCCGCCGAACCGGCGCCCTCGCAGACCCCCGGGGCCGCGGGCGGCGTCGACCAGCTCGCCACCCTGCTCGAATTCGAACGCACCGCCACGAAGATCACCGACGTGGCACCGCTGCTCATGCCCGGCCTGCTCCAGTCCGCCGAGTACACCCGGGCGATCATGGCCACCGGCGTCCCCGAGCAGGAGGCCAACAAGCGGGTCGCGATGCGCCAGGGCCGCCGCGACACCATCACCCGCAAGCGCTCGCCCGCGAAGTACACCGCGCTGATCCTCGAATCGGTGCTGCACCAGCCCATCGGGCGCACCGGCGGGCTGCACGACCAGCTGCGCTTCCTGGACGAGATCTCCGAGCGGGACAACGTCGAACTCCGCATCATCCCGTCGGCAGCGGGCTGGACGCCCGCGCACGCCGGACCGTTCGTGCTGCTCGAATTCGCCAAAGCGGACCCGGTGGTGCACCTCGAACACCACCGCTCCTCGGCGTTCCTGCAGGACGACGATTCGGTGGGCGCGTTCCGCGCCGCCCGCGACGAGCTGGAGCGGATCGCGCTGAGCCGGGAGGACTCCCGCAAGCTCATCGCCGAGATCGCCGCCCGCGAGCAGGTCCCGGCGTGAGCTCGGCACCGCGCGGCTGGCGGAAGTCCTCGCACAGCAGCCAGGAGACGAACTGCGTGGAGGTCGGGCGACTGGCCGAGCGAGCGGTCGCGGTGCGCGACACCAAGGACCGGGCGGGCGGGCACCTCGCCACCAGCTCCGCGCAGTGGTCCCGCTTCGTGCGCTCGCTCCGCCGGAGCAGCCCGCTGCGCTGAACGGAGCTCCGGGCAGGTCCGTTCGCCGGAATACTTCCGGCAGGGGTGGTTGCCACTACAGTGGCGTTGATCATCGAGTCGACGCCGCTGCGAGGAGACCATGCCTGTTCCGGTCGAACCCTCGGGCACCATCGACACCAGCAGGCCGAGCGCGGCGCGCGTCTACGACTGCGCGATCGGCGGCAAGGACCACTTCGAGGTCGACCGCGAACTGACCCGCCGGATCAACGACGCGGTGCCCGAGGCGAGCAGCCTCGCCGTCGCGAACCGCCGGTTCCTGGTGCGCGCCGTCCGCTTCCTCGCCCGGGAAGCGGGCATCGACCAGTACCTCGACTGCGGATCCGGGTTGCCGACCGCGGAGAACACCCACCAGGTCGCCCAGCGCATCGCCCCGGAAGCGCAAGTGGTCTACGTGGACAACGATCCGACGGTCGCCGCGCACAGCAGGGCGCTGCTGGCCGACCAGGAAGGCAGCCACTTCCTCGACGCGGACATCCACCGGCCGGCCGAGGTGCTCGGGTCCCGCATCGTCCGGGACGAGCTGGACCTCACCCGGCCGCTGGCGCTGCTGCACGTCGGCACGCTGCACCACTACGACGAGGAACGGGGCGGCAGGTCGGCCGCCGACCTGGTGGGCGAGTACGTCGAGGCGCTGCCCGCCGGATCCTTCGTGGCGTTCAGCCACTTCCTCGACCCGGAGGACGCGGACGGGGAGCCGGCGCGGCTGGTGGAGGAGATGCTGCGCGCCGGGCTCGGCACCGGGTTCTTCCGCACCCGCGCGGAGATCGGCGCGATGCTGGCCGGGCTGGAACCGCTGGCCCCCGGTCTCGTGGTGGCCGACGACTGGTGGCCGGACGGCCCGCGCCGCACGCCGCTGCCGCCGGTGGCCCGCTGCCTCGCCGCCGCCGTCGCCCGCAAGCCCTGACGCCGCGCTGACCTGGAGTGGAGGCGGGCGGGGCGGGGTATCCGGCGGGTGTGGAGTCGCAGACCGTGGAGTGCTTCCCGTTCCGGTTCGACCGGGCGCACCGGATCCCGGCGCTGCCGTTCGGCATCACCCCGGTGACGACGTGGGTCCGGGTCGGCGACCGCGAGCTCACCGTGCGGTTCGGGCCGTGGTGCGTGCGCACCGAGCGGGCCAACGTGGCGGGGACCGCGGTCACCGGCCCGTTCTGGACGTGGCGGACGGCGGGCCCGGCGCGGGTATCGCTGGCCGACGGCGGCCTGACCTGCGCGACGAACGGGGAACGCGGGTTGTGCGTGCGCTTCGTCGAACCCGTGCCGGGCATCGAGCCGCTGGGGCTGCTGCGGCATCCGGCGGTGACGGTCACGGTCGCGGATTGCGATCGGCTCGCCGCGCTACTGGCTCGGTCAGCTCGACCATCCGGTGACCAGCGCCGCGGATGAACCGCAGCTGGGTGCTGCGGCCGAACACGGCGAACCCGAGGCGCACCACCGGGTTCGGGATGTGGGCGTGCCGGGAGAACGCGCGCACCTGGAACTCGACGGTGCCGGTGGCGATGTCCTTGCGCACCAGGAAGTCCATCTGCCCCTGCTCCAGGTGCCCGCGCAGCGTGCGGTAGTTCCAGCCCCACACCCGCACCCCGTCCCGGGCGGTGTCGGTGATGCCGCCGACCCGGCACGGCAGCCGGAACACCAAGCCGTGGAAGGAGGTTTCGAGCAGCAGATCGGCGCCGGGCTCCAGCTCCCGGGTGGAGCGGCACGCGCGCGAGACCAGCGTCGGGTCGGCGAACTTGTAGTCCCGCACCAGCGCGCAGGCCCGTTCCCACGGGCCACCGACCAGCGGCGGTCCCGGTGGTTCCGCGGGCAGCTCCCGCCGCTGGTCGTCCACCGTCCACTCCGGACCGGGGTCCAGCGGGTCCACCGCGGCCACGTCGAAGTTCACCGGCAGGTCCCGGAACCGCGCCAGCTCCCGGAGCAACCGCGGGTCGTCGTCGCAGCGCAGTCCGGTCACACCCGCTCCCCCACCACCGATTCGTCGCGCCCGGTGTAGATCTCCACGCCGTCCACCAGCCGCCCGCCCGCGACCGCGCACACCCGCGCGCAACACCGCACCCACAGGTACGCCTGCAACCGCCGCGACAACCGCAGCCGGTCGTAGAGCAGGTCGGCGGCGCGGCTGCTGCTGCGCGCCCAGGACTCGATCTCGAACAGCATCCGCATTCCGCGGTCGCCCGCGCGGAACTCGATCTGCCCCGCCTCCAGGTGGCCGGGCCGGGTGGCGAGCCGGAACGACGTCGGCGTCACGTCCAGCACCCGCACCGGGCCGTCCCACGGGCCGGGCATCCGGACCACCAGGTCGTCCCCGGGGCGCAGGTCCGCGTGGTCGCCCTCGGGTTCGAAGCGGGCCACCTCGCCGGGCACCATCCGGTCGGGCGCGGCGACGAACAGCGCCATCACGTCGGCGGCGGTGCACAGGTGCAGCTGGATCTCCGCGGAGTAGCGGCGGTGGAACAGCGGGCCGACGCCGTCCTCCGGCAGCTGCAGGCCGGTGCGGTCGGCGGGAGCGGGCGGTGGGCGCACCGCTTCGACCCGGTCCACCAGGTGCACCGGCACGTCGCTGGTCAGCTCGCGCACCGCCGCCAGCAGCAGTCCCGGCGGCCAGCGCCACAGCCACGGCAGGATCACGCGCGGCCGCCCTCGGTGCGGCGGCGGGCGCGGGCGCGTTCGACGGCGCGGCGTCGCGCCTGGTCGCGCAGCACGATCTGGGTCTGCTCCGGTGTGGGGTGGCCTTCGCCCATCGCGATCTCCGCCTCCCGGTAGCGCTGCTCGTCCTCGTCCGGGTCGCCGCCGCGGGCGTCGGCCAGCTGCTCCTCCGGGTCGGGGCGGCGGGTGCGCATCGGATGCTCCCGCCGGTACGGGTTGTCCGGCGGCAGCCCGCCGGACAGGCGGCCGTAGAGCCCGGTGCACAGCAGGACCAGCCCGGCGACGAGGCTGAAGAACACGTTCGGCAGCCGGAACGCCAGCAGGTTCCACGGCGAGTTGAGGACCGCCAGGTGCACGAGCCCGGACAGCAGGAACAGCACCCCGATGAACGTGGTCACCGTCGAGGCCTGCCTGCCGCCCCACGCCGCGCAGCCGATCAGCACCGCGCCCGCCACCAGCGAGATCACCGCCAGCAGCCCGTTGCTGGACAGCCCCAGCACCGGCTGCCCGCTGGTCGTGAAGAAGTCCAGGCCGCGCAGCAGCCCCAGCACTCCGAACGCCCACAGCACCAGTCCCAGCAGCACGGCACCGATCCGGTGGACCGTGTGCACCGGATGCGGCGCGGGTTTCGTCGCGTGCTTCATCGCCCACCCCCCGGAGCCCGTCGTCACGCTCTGCGGCTACCCGCTGACCGATCCGGTTACACCGGGCGGCGCGCTTCCCCCGGTCGCCGGGTACCGCCGCGAAGATCGCGCGCCATACAGTTGTCGGCGCCCGTTAGCGATCGATGCGGAATGGCCGGAGCGATGAGCCGCGACAACAAGATCTTGCTGGCCGCGCTCGCCTGCGGCGCCGTCCTGGTGCCCGCGGTGGTGGTGCTCGCGCTGCGGTGGCCGTGGTGGGCGTGGCTGCTCGGCAGCGCGGCGCTGCTGGCGGGCGTCGCGGCCTACGCCCGGCGGCTGGTGCGGCTGCACCAGCAGGAGCAGCTGCGGGAGGCGCTGGTCGTGCAGCAGCAGCGGCCCGCGGTCCCCGCCGAACCCGAACCGGAACCGCCGCGGCAGCGGCTGCTGCGGGACGTGCCGCTGCCCAGTTCCGAACCCGACTACCGGTTCGTGTTCGGCGCGACCGCGTGGTGGCGGCGCCCCGCCGACGCGGTCGGGGTCGCGCACGAGAACCCGGCCGGCCTGGCGGTGGACGTGCTGCTCACCCGCGCCAGGGAGATCGCCGCGACCGAGCACCCCGGCGGCGCCGAGGTGGTGGCGCACAAGCTGGCGGGCGCGCTCGGCGCGGTGCAGCGCGACCCGCACGGGCACGTGGAGGTGTGGGCCGCGGACGTGACGCTCGTGCTGCCGGAGCAGGACGTGGACCGGCTGCACCGGCTCGCGGAGGTCCGCAAGGACGAGCAGCTCTGGCACCGGGAGCGCGACCACGAGCGCAGCAAGCGCGCCTACCTGGCCGACGAGGTGCTGCAGGACACCGGCAGCGCCGTGGTGTGGTGGCTGGCGCGCAACGAGAACGACGTGGAGCGCGCCGCCGAGCTCATCGGCACCCTCGCGCAGCTGTCCGCCGCCGCCAACGGCACCGAGATCGACGAGCGGTTCCGGCACCTGGTGCCGTCGTCGCGGCAGGCGCCGTTCCCGAACGGGCTGCCGTTCCCCGGGGATTCGCTGTCGTTCGGCGGCACGCTCGACTCGGGGCGCTTCTTCTCCTACGGGCAGCTGTCCGCGGGGGCCGAGCTGCCCGCGGACGCCGAGCACACCGCCATCGACCACGTGCGCGGGCTGCTCGACGAACTCAGCTCGGACGACGAGGACGCCGACCGGGACCGGCTCGCGGGGCGGCTGGCCACCTTGTTCGACGCGGCCGGGCAGGCCGAGTTCGCGGCGGCCATCCGGCGCCGGTTCGGCACCGCCGAGGACGGGCAGGTGCCCGCTCAGCCGAGGCGTTCGTCCACGTAGCACCACGCCCAGGCTTCGCCCGGCTCGAACGAGCGGATCACCGGGTGGCCGGTGCCGCGGTGGTGCTCGGTGGCGTGCTGCCGCGGGCTGGAGTCGCAGCAGCCGACGTGCCCGCACTCGGTGCACATCCGCAGGTGCGCCCATTCGTGCAGTCCCAGCCGCGCGCAGTCCTCGCAGCCGGAGCGGGAACCGGGCTCGGGCCGCCGGTCCGCCGCCGTTTCCAGGTGCTCGCAACCGGCCATCGCCGCCTCCCGGGTTCCGCGTCCGACGACCCCACCATGCCCGGTCGCGCCCGGGACCTGCCAGCGCCCCGAACCCGGCAGTGCCGGGGATCCGCCAGCACTCGGGACCTGCCAGCGCCCCGAACCCGGCAGTGCCGGGAACGCGACGAGGCGCAGCACCCGTCGATCATCCCTACACTTCCGTCGACCGCGAGGCCCGCCAGGACGGAGACGCAGCCCCATGCACCAGTTCCCGGACCTGATGGTGCTGCTCGCGGTGGCGCTGGTGATCACCGCGCTCGCCCGGCGGTGGGAGCTGTCCGAGCCGCTGGTCCTGGTGCTGGCCGGGCTGGCGCTCTCGTTCGTGCCGGGCGTACCGGACTACGCGATCGACCCCGAGCTGATCCTGGTGCTGGTGCTGCCGCCGCTGCTGTACTCGGCGGCGCTGACCTCGTCGACGATCGGGCTGCGCGCGAACGCCCGCCCGATCGGCTCGCTGGCGCTGGGCGCGGTGCTGGTCACCACGCTGGCGATCGGGCTGGTGGCGTGGTGGCTGGTGCCCGCGATGCCGCTGGGCGCGGCGTTGGTGCTGGGCGCCGTGGTGGCCCCGCCGGACGCGGTGGCGGCCACCTCCATCGGCCGCAGGCTGGGGTTGCCGCGCCGGGTGATGACGGTGCTCAGCGGCGAGAGCCTGGTCAACGACGCCACCGCGCTCACCGCGTACCGGGTCGCGGTGGCCACCGTGCTGGGCACCGGGTACACGCTGCTCGCCGGGGTGGGCGTGTTCCTGCTGGCGACGATCGGCGGGCTCGTCGTCGGGTGGCTGGTGGGCTGGGCGGTGCACCGGGCGCGGCGGGCGCTGGCCGACGGGGTGCTGGAGAGCGCGCTGGGCCTGCTGGTGCCGTTCGCGGCGTACCTGCTGGCGGAGGGCATCAACGCGTCCGGGGTGCTGGCCGTGGTCGTCGCCGGGCTGTACCTGGGGCAGCGCTCGCCGACGGGCAGCGCCTCGGTGCGGTTGCAGGACCGGGCGGTGTGGCTGTCCGCGGACACCCTGCTGGAGGCGCTGGTGTTCGCGCTGATCGGTTTGCAGCTGCGCTCGGTCACCGAGGGCGTGGCCGGGCAGCTGGTGCCGCTGGTGCTGGTGGGGACCGCGCTGACGGCGACGGTGGTGCTGGTGCGGGCGGCGTGGGTGTTCGCGACCTTGCAGCTGCCGGAGCTGCTGCTGCGCCGCGGTCCGGCGCCGCCGTGGCGCTACGGCGCGGTGGTGTCCTGGGCGGGGATGCGCGGCGTGGTGTCGTTGGCCGCCGCGGCGGCGATCCCGCAGTTCACCTCGACGGGCGCCCCGTTCCCGCAGCGGCCGCAGGTGCTGTTCCTGGCGTTCTTCGTGACGTTGGGGACGCTGCTGCTGCACGGGCTGACGTTGCCGTGGGTGATCCGCGCGCTCGGCGTTCGCGGCGGGGAGCGCTACACCGATGCGCTGGCCGAGGCGGAGGCGGCGCACAACGCGGCGCTGGCGGCGCGGCGGCGGCTGGACGAGCTCTCGGCGGACGATCCGCCGCCGGACGAGGTCGCCGAGCACCTGCGGCGGTCCGCGGAGCGGCGCAGCAACCGGGCGTGGGAACGGCTGGGCCGTTCCGCCGAGGAGGTCGGGGAGAGCCCCGGCGCCGCGTACCGCCGGTTGCGCGCCGAGATGCTCGCCGCGGAGCGCGAGGTGTTCGTCCGGTTCCGCGACGAGGGCCGCATCGACGACGTGGTCCTGCGCCGGGTGCTGCACGAACTGGACCTGGAGGACGTGATGCTGCAGCGGGAATGACGCCCTCGCCGAGGCGTCCCGGTCATTCCTCCAGGAAGCCGAGCTGGCCGGAGAGCTCCTTCGCGGCGACCGTCATCGCGCCGATCACCTCGCGCATCCGCTTGCGGGAGAACCGGTAGGACGGCCCGGAGGCGCTGAGCGCGGCGACGACCTCGCCGTCGTGCCGGTGCACGGCGACGGCGGCGGCGTTGAGCCCGAGCTCCAGTTCCTCGTAGCTGGTGGCGTAGCCGTCGCGCACGATCAGTTCGAAGCCGCCGCGCAGTTCGCCGGGGTCGGTGACGGTCCGCGGCGTGTACTGGGCGAGTTCGCCGTCGAGCAGCGCGTCCTGGTCGTCGGCGGGGGCGTGCGCCAGCAGCACCTTCCCGCTGGAGGTGGCGTGCAGCGGAGTGCGCTGGCCGACCCAGTTGTGCGCGGTGACGGAGGCGGTGCCGCGGGCCTGGCTGATGTTGATGGCCACTTCGTCGTCGCGGACGGCGATGTTCACGGTCTCGCCGAGCTCTTCGGCCAGCGATTCGCAGAAGGGGCGGCCGAGCCGGGACAGGTCCATCCGGTCGGTGGCGGCGCCGGCGAGCCGGACGATGCCGAAGCCGATGACGTACTTGCCGCGTTCCCCGAGCTGTTCGACGAGGCCGCGGGAGACGAGGACGCTGACCAGCCGGGAGGCGGTGGACTTGTGCACGCCGAGTTCGCCGGCGATCTCGGTGATGCCCGCTTCGCCGTGGCGGGCCAGCAGTTCCAGCACGCTCACCGCCCGGTCCACCGACTGCACCAGGGCGCCGGAACGTTCACCGTTGCTGGATCGTCCTGCGTTGACCACGGTTCAACCCGTATTCGTTGCCGGAGAATTGCCGTCTCGAACGATACACGGTGTTGCTGATTGCGCAACAACCCGGCCGGGGCCGTTCGGATCGTCCGCCGGCGGCCACGCTACGGGACCGGACGGCCGCGGCGGACCCCCACCCGGGGCACCTCGGAATGCCGGCCGCGCGCCGCTCCGGCACGCCGGCGGCGAACCTCGGCGCGTCGCGGCGGCGCGCGGGAAAACCCGATCACACCAAGGGATTTCGCCCTGCCGTGTGCTTGACGCGCCCCGCCGTCCGGGCGCAGTGTTGCGTACATCGCAGCCGGTTGTGAACAGCGCAACAACCGCCCCGGATCGTTCCGGGACGACCCCGACCGGCCGCGAGCGGGACCGAGCCGGCCACCGGTCCGCCTCGGGCCCCGGAACCAGCGTCATGAGCCAGGGGGCGGCACATGGACGGCAGGGCACGAGTGCTCATCGTCGGAGCGGGCATCGTCGGCTGCTCCGCGGCGTACCACCTCGCGCGCACCGGGATCACCGACGTGCTCGTCGTGGACCAGGGGCCGCTGTTCGCGACCGGTGGTTCCTCCTCGCACGCCCCCGGGCTGGTGTTCCAGACCAACGCCTCCGAACTGCTGACCCGGCTGGCCGCGTACACCGTCGAGCGGTTCGGCGCCGCGGAGTTCGACGGCGAACCCTGCTTCCACCAGGTCGGCGGCATCGAGGTCGCCACCACCGCGGAGCGCTGGAACGACCTCCAGCGCAAGCGAGGGCTGGCCGCCGCGTGGGGCGTGCCCGCCGAACTCGTCGGCCCGCGCGAGGTCGCCGACCGCATCCCGCAGGTCGACGCGTCCCGGATCCGCGGCGGGCTGCACGTCCCCGGCGACGGCGTCGCCAAACCCGTCCGGGCCGCGGCCGCGATGGCCCGCGCCGCCGAACGCCTCGGCGTGCGGTTCCAGGGCCGCACCGAGGTGACCGGTTTCGACGTGACCGGCGGCCGGGTCCGCTCGGTCCGCACCGACCGCGGCGAGTTCGAGGTCGAATCGGTGCTGTGCTGCGCGGGGATCTGGGGCCCGAAGGTCGGCGCGCTGGCCGGGGTGTCCATCCCGGTGCGGCCGCTGGCGCACCAGTACGCCGTGACCGGCCCGGTCGCCGGGCTCGGTGCCGCGACCGGACCCGAGGTGGCGCAGCCGATGCTGCGGCACCAGGACGCCTCGATGTACTTCCGGCAGGTCCACGACCGCTACGGCATCGGCACCTACCGGCACCGGGTGATCCCGGTGCGCGCCGAGGACATCGCGCCCACCACCGGCGACGGCACCGAGGCACCGTCCGGGGGCGGTGGCTGGGCGGGCATGTCCTCGGTGCACCCGTTCACCCCGCAGGACTTCAAGCGGTCCTGGGACGACGCCTGCGAGCTGCTGCCGGTGCTGCGCCGCACCGAACTCGCCGAGGGCATGAACGGGCTGTTCCTGTTCACCGCCGACGGGATGCCGGTGCTGGGGCCGTCGCGGGAGGTCGCCGGGTTCTGGGTCGCCGAAGCCGTGTGGATCACGCACTCCGCCGGGGTGGGCCGGGCGATGGCGGAGTGGATGAGCGACGGCGCGCCCGGCATCGACCTGCGCGCCGCCGACCTGCGCCGCTTCGAGGACTTCGCGCACAGCCCCGCCTACGTCGCCGAGCGCAGCGCGCAGAGCTTCCGCGAGGTCTACGACGTGGTGCACCCGCAGCAGCCGCCCGCGCGGCCCCGCCCGCTGCGCACCGGCCCGTTCCACGAGCGGCAGGAGCGGCTCGGCGCGGTGTTCCTGGAGGCCAACGGCTGGGAGCGCCCGCACTGGTACGAGTCCAACGAATTCCTCGTGGCGGGGCGGGAGATCGTGCTCCCGGGCGAGTGGGCGGGGCGCTACCGGTCGCCGATCGCCGCCGCCGAGCACCAGGCCGCCCGCGAGCGGGTCGCGCTGTTCGACATGACCTCGCTGGCACGGGCCGAGGTCAGCGGGCGCGGCGCGCTCGCGCTGCTGCAACGCCTCACCACCGGGCAGCTGGACCGCGCCCCCGGTTACGTGACCTACACGCTGCTGCTCCAGCACGACGGCGGGGTGCGCGGCGACATCACGGTGGCCCGGCTGTCCGAGACCGAGTTCCAGGTCGGCTGCAACGGGCCGCGGGACGTGGCGTGGCTGCGCGCGCACGCCGACGACACCACCTCCGTCCGCGACATCACCGGCGGGACCTGCTGCCTGGGCCTGTGGGGCCCGCGGGCGCGGGACGTGCTGGCGCCGCTGGCCGACGTGGACGTCTCCGCGGAGGCCTTCCGGTTCTTCCGGGCGAAGCGGCTGTTCGTCGGCGAGGTCCCGGTGACCGCGCTGCGGCTGTCCTACGTGGGCGAACTCGGGTGGGAGCTCTATGCCTCCGCCGAGTTCGGCAGGCGGCTGTGGGACCTGCTGCTCGCGCAGGGCGCCGAGCACGGCATCTTCCCCGCGGGCCGGGCCGCGTTCAACGGGATGCGGCTGGAGAAGGGCTACCGCGCC
>NZ_JAIUKC010000158.1:0-20461 GCF_020177435.1 Saccharopolyspora sp. 7B
GGGGGGGGGGGGGGTTTTTTGGGGGGGGGGGGGGGGCGCCCACCCCCCTGGTGCGCCCGCGGGGGTTTTTTTTCCCCGGGGGGCCCCCCCCCCCCCCCCAAAAAGCTGTCCTCGCGAGGGAACCGCTGAGAACCCGCGGGTGGTCTGGTTGCTCTTGTGGTCGCTGCTCAGCGGCTTCGCCGCTGACAGGAAAGAGTCGCGAACCCGGCCGGGCCGGTTCGGTGGTCAGGTGGGTAGTCCGGCCTTGAGGGATTCGGCGGCGGCGCGCGGGTCCTCGGCCTCGGTGATGGCCCGAACCACCACGATCCGTTCCGCGCCCGCCGCGACCACCTCGGCGAGGTTGTCGTGGCCGACGCCGCCGATCGCGAACCACGGCCTCCCGTGCCCGCGGTGCTCCGCGGCGTGGCGCACCAGCTCGATGCCCGCCGCCTCCCGGCCCGGTTTCGTCGGCGTCGTCCACACCGGGCCGGTGCAGAAGTAGTCCACGCCCGGTTCGGTCGAGGCCGCGTCCGCCTGCACCACGTCGTGCGTGGAACGCCCCAGCACCACCTCGTCGCCGACGATGCGCCGCGCCACGTCCACCGGCAGGTCGTCCTGCCCCAGGTGCAGCACGTCGGCCTCCGCGGCCAGCGCCACGTCCGCGCGGTCGTTCACCGCCAGCAGCGCGCCGTGCCGAACGCAGGCCTCCGCGAGCACCTCCAGCGCCGCCAGCTCCTGCCGCGCCTCCAGCGGCGCCCCGCCGGGCCCCTTGTCCCGCAGCTGGACGACGTCCACGCCGCCGGACAGCGCGGCGTCGGCGAACTCCGCCAGATCGCCCCGCTCCGCGCGCGCGTCGGTGCAGAGGTACAACCGTGCGTCGGCGAGCCGCGTGCGGATGCCGAAACCGTCCAATCCGGGCATGCCCCCAGGGTAGTCCGCGGCCGGGCGGCGGCTGACCTCGCGCGGGCGGATGAGTACGGTGGTGGTGGTTGGCACGGGAGCCCGGGATCCGGGCTGAGAGGGGGCGCAGGCCCCGACCGTCGAACCTGATCCGGGTCATGCCGGCGCAGGGAGCGCAGATGCAGCAGCAGTCGTCCGTCACCGTCGTCGGTGGCGGGGTCATCGGTCTCTCCGTCGCGTGGACGGCCGCGCGCGCGGGCCACCGCGTCGAGGTCGTCGATGCGGGGGAGCGGCGTGCGTCGTGGGTCGCGGGCGGGATGCTCGCCCCGGTCGCCGAGGCCGCGCCGGGGGAAGAGGAACTGCTGGAGCTCGGGTCCGAGTCGCTGCGCCGCTGGCCGTCGTTCGCCGCCGAGCTGGCCCGCGGGTCCGGGCTGCCGTCCGGGCTGCGCCGGGAGGGCACGCTGGTGGTCGGCGTGGACGGTGCCGACCGCGCCGAGCTGGACATGCTCGCCGACCACCTCGCCTCGCTGGGGCGCACCGTCACCCGGCTCGGCGGCCGGGAGGTGCGCCGCCTCGAACCCTCGCTGGGGCCCGCGGTGCGGCGCGGCCTGGAGGTGCCCGGCGATCTGGCGGTGGACAACCGGCTGGCGCTGGCCGCGCTGCGGGCCGCGGCGGAGGCGGCGGGCGTCCGGTTCCGCGCCGGGGCGGCGCGGCGGGTGCGGCCGGGCGAGGTGGAGCTCGCCGAACGGACCCTGCGCTGCGACGTCGCGGTGATCGCCGCCGGTGCCCGCTCCGGCGAGCTGCACCCGGCGCTCACCGGCCGGATCCGCCCGGTCAAGGGCGAGGTGCTGCGGCTGCGGGCGCGCCCCACCGCGCTGCCCCCGCCCGCGCGCACCGTGCGCGGCCCGGTGCGCGGCAGGCAGGTCTACCTGGTCCCGCGCGACGACGGCGGGCTCGTCGTCGGCGCCACCCAGCACGACGCCGGGTTCGACGAGACCGTCACCGCCGGCGGCGTCCGCGACCTGCTGGCCGACGCGGAACGAGTGCTGCCGGGCATCGCCGAGTACGAGCTGCTCGAAGCCGTCGCCGGGCTGCGGCCCGGCACGCACGACAACCTGCCGGTGATCGGCGAACTGGAGCCGGGGGTGCTGGCCGCGACCGGCCACCACCGCAACGGGTTCCTGCTCGCGCCGATCACCGCGGACGCGGTGCTGGCGGAGCTGTCGGGCCGCGAACCACCGGTCGCCGGACCGGTTCCCGCAGGCGACGGAGGAGGTCGACCGTGCAAGTGGTGATCAACGGGGCGGAACGTCCCGTGCAGGTGGATGCGACGCTGGCGGCGGTGCTCGCCGAGTTCGGCGTGCCCGAGCGCGGTGTGGCCGTCGCCGTGGACGGGACCGTGGTGCCCAGGGCGAACTGGCAGGCGACGGAACTCCGCGACGGGGCGGCCGTCGAAGTGCTCACCGCGGTGCAGGGGGGCTGACGTGGACGACGCGCTGGTGATCGCGGGCCGGGAGTTCGGCTCCCGGCTGATCACGGGGACCGGGGGAGCGGCGAACCTGTCGGTGCTGGAGCGGGCGCTGCTGGCCTCCGGCACCGAGCTGACCACGGTGGCGATGCGCCGCGCCGACGCCGGGGGCCGCACCGGCGTGCTGGACCTGCTGCACCGGCTCGGCATCGAGGCGCTGCCGAACACCGCGGGCTGCCGCACGGCGGCGGAGGCGGTGCTCACCGCGCAGCTCGCCAGGGAAGCGCTGGGGACGAACTGGGTGAAGCTGGAGGTGGTGGCCGACGAGGACACGCTGCTGCCGGACCCGGTGGAGCTGCTGGACGCGGCCGAGCAGCTCGTCGACCAGGGCTTCGTGGTGCTGGCCTACACCAACGACGACCCGGTGCTGGCGACGCGGCTGGAGGACGTGGGCTGCGCGGCGGTGATGCCGCTGGGCTCGCCGATCGGCACCGGGCTGGGCATCCGGAACCCGCACAACATCGAGATGATCGTGTCCCGGGCGTCGGTGCCGGTCGTGCTCGACGCGGGCATCGGCACCGCCTCCGACGCGGCGCTGGCGATGGAGCTGGGCTGCGACGCGGTGCTGCTGGCCAGCGCCGTCACCCGGGCCCAGGACCCGGAGCGGATGGCCGCCGCGATGCGCGCCGCCGTCGAAGCGGGCCGCCTCGCGGTCGGCGCGGGACGCATCCCGCAGCGCTTCTGGGCGAAGGCCTCCAGCCCCGGCCTGCTGGGCTGAACCGGCTTGCCGGGCTGAACCGGCCCGCCGGGCTGAACCAGGCCGCCGGGCTGAACCGGCCCGCCAGAGCGGGCGGGCCGGTCACCCGGTGATCAGCGGATGCGGAGCCGTTCGGTCCGCACGAAGTTGATCGTGTAGCTCTTCCACGGCTCGTTGCCGAGGGTCTGGTCGATCGCCGAGCGCGCGTGCAGCGCGTTCTCCACCAGCGAGCTGGCCAGCAGTTCCGTCGCGGGCGCCCCGGCGGACTGGATGTCCGGGATCTTCGGGTTGCTCCGCCCGCTGAGCAGCTGGTCCACCGCCTTGAGCGCGGGCACCGCCACGGCGAGTTCGCCCTCGGGCCGGAACGCCAGCGTCGCCACGTCCTGGCGCAGCGCGTCCAGCGCGATCGCCGCGGCCCGCGTGGTCTGCGGGTCCTCGTCCGAGTCCGGTTCGTCCAGCAGCGCGGGCATGCCCAGCAGGTCCTGGGTGCGCCGCAGCGCCAGCACGTGCGCGGATTGCATGGCGGCGCGCACCTCGTGGCCCTGCCCGGCGGCCCGCACGCTGCGCAGCAGCTCGGACACCGACCACACGGTGGAGCGGATGGCCCCGCGCACGTCCGGCACCATGCTGCTGGGCAGCACGATGAAGCTGATGTAGCCGACGCCGAGCGCGATGGCCGCGCCGACGGCCGTGTTGGACGCGAAGCTGATCGCGATGTTCGCGAGCGGCCGGTCCAGCCGCATCGCCTGGTCGATCACGGTCACCGCGATCAGCGAGCTCAGCAGCACCTGGTAGTCGGTGCGCAGCCGCTCCACCCCGAGCAGCATGCCGACGACGATCACCGGCACCAGCAGGTACACCCCGGGCAGCAGGGTGATCAGCGCGGCCAGCACCACCACGCCGAGCACCGCGCCGCCGGTGCGCTCCAGCGCGCCGTTCATGCTGTCCCGCGCCGCGGGCGCCAGCACCACGTACAGCGCCAGCAGCAGCGTGGACGCGGACGGGTCGTCCAGCAGCAGCACGATCACCATGCCGACGGCGACGGCCAGCGTGCAGCGCAGCGCGTGCCGGAACAGCGAGGACCGCAGCGACAGGTGCGCCTTGACGCCGCCGATGGCGCGCTGGCGGCGGCCACCGGGCGCGGGCGGGCTGGCCGCGACCTCGGTGCGCTGCACGACGGCGCCGCGGATCCGGTCGAGCCCTTCGTTCATGCCGCGCACCGCTTCGGGCAGGTCCTGCCTGCCGCCCGCGGCGACGACGGCCTGCGCCGGGTCGACGCGGGCCATCGCGGGCAGCCCGGTGCAGGCGCGGGAGCGCACCGCGCGGGCGAGTTCGGCGGCGACCAGGTCCGCTTCGACGACGATGCGGTGCAGCCGTTCCGCTTCGATCCGGTCGGCCCGCTGGGCTTGGGCGAGCAGCGTTTCACGGGCGGCGCGGAACCGGGCCGCCCCGGCGAGGACCTGCCCGAGCCAGGTGCTCGACCCGTCGGCGCGCCAGGCGCTCGCGGCGATCTCCAGCACGCCCGGCCCGGGTTCGAGCAGGGTCCGGGCCACGGCGTGCCGGGTGGCGCGGGTCGGATCGCCGATGCCGATGAGCACCCGCAGCACCAGGGCGAACACCGCACCCGCCCCGGTGGACAGGAACAGCATCCAGGCGGGTTCGCCGGATCCGATGCCGGTGGTGGTGGACACGAGGGTGGCCGCGGCGAAGGTCTGGCCGCTGACCCGGTACTGCTCGCCGAGGGCGGGCAGCATGCCGGAGCCGAACACGACGGCCGCCACCAGCAGCCCGGCCAGCACCGGAATCTCGCGGAGCAGCGGCCCCACCGCCACGACCAGCACCAGCGCCGGTCCGAACCAGGAGAACCGGTGCAGGTCGGAGCGCAGCGATTGCCCGCCCGCGGCGACCAGCGCGAACACCGCGGTGAGCCCGCCGATGAGCGCGGGGGTGCGCAGGTCCAGCAGCCAGCCGACGGCGGTGGCGACCACCGCGGTGACCAGCACCGCCATCGCGTACTGGCGTCGTCGGAGGTCGGGGGCGCCGGCCTCGGTGTTGAGCCCGGCGAGGAGCCGGTCCTTCATGGTCGTCCACCCGGGTGCTGCCACGGCGGCGCTTCGCTCCTGACGTTCTCGTTGCCTGTGCGGGACGGGCGCAGCGCACGCGGCGCCGTCGCTCGGGAGCGCGGCGGGGGCTGCGAGCCTCACGCTCTATGTCGACGTGACCCGCCTTGTGAGTTACCCGCGCGGGCGAAAATCACCCGATTCGGTATCTCAAGCCCGTTCGTGGCGTGTCCGCTGGGCCGTTCGCGGCCGCGGGTGCCGCGGGCGGCTGCTCCGACGGCGACGGTACCCAGCGCGCTCCGGCGGCCGGGGACGCCCCGCTCACAACGAGCGCGGGCTCACCCGCCAGAACGTCGACACCGGCCCGACGCCGGCGCCGAGGGGGTAGGCGTGCTCCACGCTGCGCGTCACGAACCGCTTGCCCGCGGCGACCGCGTCCGGCATCGACGCGCCCTTCGCCAGCGCCGCGGTGATCGCGGAGGCGAACACGTCGCCCGCCCCGTGCGTGTGCACCGTCGAGTAGCGCGGCCCGGGCAGCTGGATCGCGTCGGTGCCGTCGAACAGCAGGTCCACGCACTCCGGGTCGTCCAGCAGGTGCCCGCTCTTGATCAGCACCCAGTCCGGTCCGAAGTCGTGCACGGCCTTCGCCGCGTCCAGCAGGTCGTCCCGGCTGCGCGCGTCGATGCCGGTGAGCAGCCGCACCTCGTCCAGGTTCGGCGTCACCAGCGTCGCCCGCGGGAAGGCCTCGTCGCGCAGCGCGTCCAGCGCGTCCGGGCGCAGCAGCGGTTCTCCGCTGCGGGAAGCGGCGACCGGGTCCACGACGAACGGGGTGCGCCGGCCGCGGCCGATGCCGTGCTCGTCGCAGGCGGCGAGCACCGCTTCGATGGTCGCGGCCGAGGACAGCACCCCGGTCTTCGCCGCGTCCACCCCGATGTCGGTGGCGACGGCGCCGATCTGCGCGGCGACCGTCTCCGGCGGGATCTCCACCAGCCCGGTGACGCCGACGGTGTTCTGCACGGTCACCGCGGTCACGGCCGTCATGCCGTGCACCCCGCAGGAGAAGAACGCCCGCAGGTCGGCGTGCATCCCCGCGCTGCCGCCCGAGTCCGACCCGGCGATGGTCAGCGCCGTCGGCGGGGCCGTGTCGTGCGCGGGTCGTCGCAGGTGGCCGGGTGTCTCGTGCATCCGGCCCATGCTACGACCCCGTCCCGCCGTCGATCCGGCCCGTGCGGAACCTGCCGATGCGAAACACCGGAGCGCCGCCCACCGCGTCCGTCATCCCGATCAGCTCACGATGGGGAGGTAGACCTCGCCGCCGGAACCGGTGAACTCCTCGGACTTCTCCCGCATGCCTTCCTCGATCGCCTCGACGCTGGTGAGGCCGTGCTCCTTGGCGTAGTCGCGGACGTCCTGGGTGATCTTCATGGAGCAGAACTTCGGCCCGCACATCGAGCAGAAGTGCGCGGTCTTCGCGGGTTCTGCGGGCAGCGTCTGGTCGTGGTACGCCTTCGCGGTGTCCGGGTCGAGCGCCAGGTTGAACTGGTCGGTCCAGCGGAACTCGAAGCGGGCCCGGGACAGCGCGTCGTCCCACTCCTGCGCCCGCGGGTGCCCCTTGGCGAGGTCACCGGCGTGCGCGGCGATCTTGTAGGTGATCACGCCGGTCTTCACGTCGTCCCGGTCCGGCAGCCCGAGGTGCTCCTTGGGCGTGACGTAGCAGAGCATCGCGGTCCCGGCCTGCGCGATCATCGCCGCGCCGATGCCGGAGGTGATGTGGTCGTAGGCGGGCGCGATGTCCGTGGTGAGCGGGCCGAGGGTGTAGAACGGCGCCTCGTCGCACAGCTCCTCCTCCAGCCGCACGTTCTCCGCGATCTTGTGCATCGGCACGTGCCCGGGACCTTCGATCATCACCTGCACGTCGTGCGCCCGGGCGATCCCGGTGAGCTCGCCGAGGGTCTCCAGCTCGGCGAACTGGGCGCGGTCGTTGGCGTCGGCGATGGAGCCGGGCCGCAGCCCGTCGCCGAGCGAGAAGGTGACGTCGTACTCGCGGAGGATCTCGCACAGCTCGGAGAAGTGCTCGTACAGGAAGCTCTCCCGGTGGTGCGCCAGGCACCAGGCGGCCATGATCGAACCGCCGCGGGAGACGATCCCGGTGACGCGCTGCGCGGTCAGCGGCACGTACCGCAGCAGCACCCCGGCGTGCACGGTCATGTAGTCCACGCCCTGCTCGCACTGCTCGACCACGGTGTCCCGGTAGATCTCCCAGGTGAGCTTCGCCGGGTCGCCGTTCACCTTCTCCAGCGCCTGGTAGATCGGCACCGTGCCGACCGGCACCGGCGAGTTGCGCAGGATGCGCTCGCGGGTCTCGTGGATCCGCTTGCCGGTGGACAGGTCCATGATCGTGTCGGCGCCCCAGCGAGTGGCCCACACCATCTTCTCGACCTCTTCGGGCACCGAGGAGGTCACCGCGGAGTTCCCGATGTTCGCGTTCACCTTCACCAGGAACTTCTTCCCGATGATCATCGGTTCGCTCTCGGGGTGGCGGTGGCTGGCGGGCAGCACCGCGCGGCCGCGGGCGATCTCGTCGCGGACGAACTCGGCGGGCAGGTCCTCGCGGGCGGCGACGAACTCCATCTCGCGGGTGATCACCCCGGCCTTGGCGGCGGCCAGCTGGGTGGGGTGCTCGCGGTGCCAGCCGTCGCGGGTGCGGGGCAGGCCCGCGTGCACGTCGATGGTGGCGGCGTCGTCGGTGTAGGGCCCGGAGGTGTCGTAGACGTCGAGGTGCTCGCCGTTGCTGAGCTCGATGCGGCGGGCGGGCACCCGCAGGTCGCCGACCTCGCGGTGCACCTTGCGGGACCCGCTGATCGGTCCGGTGGTCACACCAGGGGAATCGGAGTCCACAGAGGACGGTTCAGGACGCACGTCGGCCACGGCCGTTCACTCCCTACGCCGGCATTATCCGGTCAGGTTCGGGCGGTCGGCGGCCCCGGATCGGATGATCCAGCCGCCCTCTCAGCCCGCTTCCGGTGCGAGCTCCCGCGATCAGTTGTCGGCGCCGAGGCTAGCCCCGTGATGCCGCCCTGCCAAGTCCCGGTTCGTGCCGGTGACGGCGAAGCTGATCGACACTAGGCTGTCTAGCAGGGAAAACGAAACCTTGTCAGACCGGGAGGATGCGGTGCGTGACAACACCGGCACAGGAGGTGACCGCGCTGCGAGTGCTGCCCCGGTGCTCCAGGAATCGTCCTGGGAGACGTTCGTCGAGGTCTGGAACGGCCTCGATCTTCCCGAAGGTTGGCGCGCGGAGATCATCGAAGAGAGGATCGTGATGTCCCCGCCGCCGGACCAGAACCACGACCTCATCGGCAGCCGCGTGAACAAGGCGTTGGTGCGGGCGTTGCCCGACGATTGGGAGGTCCTGCAGACCCAGGGCATCGCCCTGCCGTCGAGCTCGCGGATCGTGGTGCCCGATCTCCTCGTCGTGCTCCGCGAGCGGATGACTCCAGCGGTCGTGCTCCCGGGGGAGGACGCGCTGCTCTCGGTCGAGATCACCTCGAAGAGCAATGCCGACACCGACCGGACGACCAAGCTCCGTGCGTACGCCCAGGCCGGCATCCCGTTCTACTTGCTCATCGACCGCTTCGCGCCGCGTTGGCCCACGATCACCCTGTTCTCCGAGCCGGACGGCGAGAGGCCTACCGCGAATCGCACTCGGTCCCGTTCGGCAAACCGCTCGACCTGCCCGCCCCGTTCACCGTCACCCTGGAAACCGAGGCCTTCCCCCGCTGACCGGCCCCACCCGACCCGACCTCGCGCGACGGGTTCGCGACTCTTTCCTGTCAGCGGCGAAGCCGCTGAGCTGACGACCACCCGATCAACCGGACCACCCGCCACCCACCCCCTGCGGAACGGGAGGAGCTCAATCCTCCTCAGCGAACGGATCGCCTTCGACCGCCGGGTCCCAGGAGAGGCCGGGGACTCCCCAGCCGTTGCGCTTGACGGCCTTCTTCGCGGCCCGCGCGTTCCGCCCGACGAGCCGGGTCAGGTAGAGGTGCCCGTCCAGGTGGTCGGTCTCGTGCTGCAGGCAGCGGGCGAAGAACCCGGTGCCCTCCACCTCGACCGGCGCGCCGTCCACGTCGAAGCCGGTGACCTTCGCCCAGCTCGCCCGGCCGGTGGGGAACGCTTCGCCGGGGACGGACAGGCAGCCCTCCCAGTCGTCCTCGGGGTCGGGCATGGTCTGCGGGATCTCGCTGGTCTCCAGCACCGGGTTGACCACGACGCCGCGGTGCCGGACCCCCTCGTCGTCGGGGCAGTCGTAGACGAAGACCCGCAGGTCCACGCCGATCTGGGTGGCCGCCAGCCCGGCGCCGTTCGCGGCGGTGTTCGTCTCGAACATGTCCTCGACGAGGGTGCGCAGCGCGTCGTCGAACCGCTCGACGGGGCGCGTGGGGTGGTGCAGCACCGGGTCGCCCACGATGCGGATCGGGTGAACAGCCATGCGGCGGAGGGTATCGGTTGCCGTCTCCGGACCGCCTCGGGAGTGGCTGCGCTCGGCTGGGCGCCGCCCGTCGGAGTGATCTTCGCCGAGGTGCCCGCGGATCTCCGCGGAGGGCGTGTTGGCCGCGCACGGCGGGCGGGCGCGCGTGATGTAATGGGCCCGGAATCACACCCGTGTGATTCGGCGAACGCGGGGATCCCCGGATCGCGACGCGAGGAGCCAGATGGACGCCGCCCAGATGCTGACCGTGCACGAGATAGCCCGGCAGTGCGAGGAACTGGCGCGTACCGAGGGTCGCGCGGCGGTGGGCGAACCCGCGTCCGGCAGGCACCTGCGGACGGTCGACCCGCCCACCGAGCCGCTGCCGCGCATCCCCCCCGATGAGTCCACTTCGGACGCTCCGGAGCCCGCGGCGGGGCAGGAGCTCGGCGACCGCGAGCTGAGCATCCTCGCGTTCGAGCGGCAGTGGTGGAAGGGCGCCGGCGGCAAGGAACGGGCCATCCGCGAGCTGTTCGACATGTCCGGCACCCGGTACCACCAGGTGCTGAACGATCTGCTGGACGATCCGGCGGCCGTCCGGGCCGATCCGATGCTGATCAAACGTTTGCGCAAGGTGCGGGCGAGTCGGCAGCGCGCCCGGCAGGCCCGCCGACTGGGAATCGAGTGGCACTGATGACTTCCGGGGAACCCCCGACCAGCCCGTCCGCCGCGAAGATCGGCGGTATCGCCCTCATCGGCGCGGGCGCGCTATCGGCCGTGATCGGCCTGACGACGCTGGTCTCCGGCGGGTCCGACGACGACGCGGCCGCGCCGCCGGTGGACCAGCAGCAGACCTCGGCGCCGCTGCCGCCGCTGCCGCCCGCCCCGACGAGTGCCGCGCAGCCGCCCACCTCGTCGGCCGCCGAACCGCCGCCCGCCGCGGAGGAGCCGCCGCAGACGCCCGACCCGGAACCGCAGGTGCCGCCCGCGAACCAGCCGCGCCCGGACTCGCCGGGGTCGGACTCGACCGGGTCGGACCACGCGCGGCAGCGGATCGTGGTGCGGGTCTACAACAACAGCACCATCAAGGGCTTGGCGCACCGGGCCGCGGACGAGTTCCGCGGCGCCGGCTACGAGGTGCCGGAGGTCGGCAACTACTCGCAGGGCGTCATCCCCACCACCACGGTGTACTACCGGCCGGGCACGCCGGAGGAGGCGCAGGCGAAGGAGATCGCCGCCGCGTTCCAGGCCCGCGCCGAACCGCGCTTCGACGGCCTCGCCCCCGCGAGCCCCGGCGTCATAGCGATCATCACGAACGACTACCAGGGCATGCCGAAGGGCAAGTAGCGCGCGGAGCACGGCCCGCCCGCCCCGGCGGGCCGTGCCGCGTCAGCCGCGGCGCTCGGCGTAGGCCGCCAGGGACGCCAGCTGAGCCGGGTCCAGCGAGGGGCGCACGGCGCGGCGGGCGGCCGCCAGGTGCGCGGCCGTCACCTCGGTGGCGCTGAGCGATTCGCGCATCGCGCTCAGCGCCGATTCCCGCACCAGCGCCGCGCAGTCCGCCGCCGAGTAGCCGTCCAGCTCCGCCGCCACCGCCGCCAGGTCCACATCGGACGCCAGCGGCGTGTTCCGCGCCGCGGCGCGCAGGATCTCCGCCCGCGCCGCCCCGTCCGGCGGCGGCACGTGCACCAGCCGCTCCAGCCTGCCGGGCCGCAGCAGCGCCGGGTCGATCAGCTCCGGGCGGTTGGTGGCGCCGAGCACCACGACCTCCCGCATCGGCTCCACCCCGTCGAGTTCGGTGAGCAGCGCCGCCACCACCCGGTCGCCCACCCCGGAGTCGCCGGACTGGCCGCGGCGCGGTGCCAGCGCGTCCACCTCGTCGAGGAAGACCAGGGCGGGTGCCGCGTTCTTGGCCCGCAGGAACAGTTCCCGCACGGCCCGCTCGGATTCGCCGACGAACTTGTCCATCAGCTCGGCGCCCTTGACCGACAGCACGTTGAGCCGCCCGCTGCCGGCGAGCGCCCGCACCAGGAAGGTCTTGCCGCAGCCCGGCGGCCCGTACAGCAGCACGCCGCGCGGCGGTTCCACGCCGAGCCGGGTGAACGAGTCCGGGTAGCGCAGCGGCCACAGCACCGCCTCGGTCAGCGACTGCTTCACCTCGACCATGTCGCCCACGTCGTCCAGGGTGAGCCCGCCGGTGCGCAGATCGTCCGATGTGGACATCGACAGCGGCCGGACGGAGGACAGGGCGGCGACGAGGTCCTGCTGCGCGAGGGCCGGTTCGCCGTCCGCGCCACCGCGGTGGCGCAGCGCCGCCCGCACCGCTGATTCGCGGCACAGCGCCAGCAGGTCGGCGACGACGAAGCCGGGGGTCCGCGCGGCGAGCTCGCCGAGCTCCACGTCGGGGGCCAGCGGCGTGCCGCGCAGCAGCACTCGCAGCAGCTGCACCCGGGTCGCCGCGTCCGGCAGCCCGATGGTCAGTTCCCGGTCCACCCGGCCGGTTTCGCGCAGCCGCGGGTCCAGGGACTGCGGCTGGGCGCTGGTCACCACGACGGCGAGCCGCCCGGTGCGCATCGCGGCGTCCAGCGCGTCGAGCGCGACCGTCGCCAGCGGCGGCGGTTCGGCGGCGGGCAGCAGGCCGTCGGCGTCGGTGAGCAGCAGCACGCAGTCGCGGCCACCCGCGGCGATGCCGGTGGCGCGGTCCAGCGAGCTCTGCAGGCGCTGGGCGGCGGAACGGGATTCGAGGGCGGCGACGCTGGGCGCGGTGACCTCGACGAGTTCGGCGCCGACCGCGGCCGCCACCGACCGCGCCAGGGTGGCCTTGCCCGCCCCGGGCGGTCCGCTGAGCAGCACGCCGAGCCGGTCGCCGCCGCCGAGCCTGCGCAGCAGCTCCGGTTCCTCGAAGTGCAGCCGGAGCCATTCGGAGAGCCGGGCGGCGGTCTCCTGCGCGCCCGCGAGGTCGCTGACGGGCAGCGCGGGCTCGGGTTCCGGCGCGGCGGCGGGCGCGACGGCGGCTGCGGCGGGGGCCGGGGCGGCGTCGAGCCGGGCGGGAGGCGCGTCCGCGCTCGGCGTCGAGCCGCGCCAGGTGACCACCGTGGACGGCTGCACGGTGACGGGGCCGTCCGGGTCGGTGGCCGCGATCGTGATCAGCTCGGTCGTCCAGGTCATCCCGATCGAGGCGGACAGCCTGCTGCGCACCTGCCCGGCGTTGGCCGCCGTGGACGGAGCCAGGTCCTGCGGCAGCAGCGACACGGTGTCACCGGCCCGGAAGACCTTCCCGGTCAGCGCCAGCCGGATCACCTCCGGCGGTGCGGTCGCGGTGGCCAGCCGGGACCCGGCGACGGTGACGCCGCGCGCGGGCTCGGCGCGCACCGGGGCGACCCCGACCTCGGCGCCTTCGGCCAGCCCCAGGTTCGTCAGCGCCACGTCGTCCACCAGCACCACGCCCGCCGGGGCGCCCCGGTCCGCCGCGGCGGCGGGCACCACGGTCACCCGGGTCCCGGTGAGGGCCACCGCGTCCCACTGGCGCAGGCCCAGCGCGTCCAGCACTTCGGGGTGCAGCCGCACCACCCCGCGCCTGGTGTCGGCGGCGGACGGGGACAACCGGACGGTCAACGTCAACGAAGCCACACGCCGACAGTACGGCCCGCTCCTGGCGCCCCGTCGGTGCGCGGCACCGCGCACGACCGCGGCCGGATTCGAGGACGGGCGGTCAGCGGGTGTTCTGGTTGCCCCGGTTGCGGCGCAGGCCGAGGCGGCGCCAGCTCAGGCGCGGCCCCTCGGGGCCGCCGGCGCGGCTGCGGCGCATCCGCTGCCGGGCTCCGGCGAGCGCGCGCCGCGGGTGCGGCTGCTGCCGGCCGAGCCGCCGCTGGGTGCGCCTGCGGATGGCGCGCCGTTCGCGAGGAGCCGCCGCCCACGCCTCGGGGTGCGCGGCCAGCCAGCGGTGCCGGTACACGGCGTACGGGATGTGCGCCAGGTACACCACGAGCGCCACCGCGAGCGAGATCAGCGGGAACACGATGACCGCGGCGGCCAGCACGGCCACCAGCACCAGCAGCGGGGCGACCAGCCGTGCGGGAACCTTCGCGGTCTTCAGCGACAGCGTCGGCACCCGGCTCACCGCCAGCGCGGCGACCGCGACCATCCACACCATCACCACCGGCTGCTGCGCCCACCAGCCCGGGTAGCCGAAGTGGGCGGTGAGCACGAGCGGCAGCAGCGCCAGCAACCCGGCCGCGGGGGCCGGGACGCCGACGAAGAACTCCTTGCTGAACGCGGGCTGCTCGGTGTCGTCGAGCAGCGTGTTGAACCGCGCCAGCCGCAGGATCATGCACACCGCGAAGATCAGCGCGGCGATCCAGCCCGCCCGGTTGTCCTGCAGCTGCCACGCGTACAGCGTCAGCGCCGGGGCCACGCCGAACGACATCGCGTCGGACAGCGAGTCCAGTTCGGCGCCCATCCGCGTGGTGGCGTCCAGCAACCGGGCGATCCGGCCGTCCAGCCCGTCGAGCACCGCCGCCACCGCGACGGCCGCGATGGCGCCGACCAGCTGCCCGTTCAGCGCGAACTGCACGGCGGAGAGCCCGGCGCACATCGCCAGCACCGTGATCGCGTTGGGCAGCAGGCGGATTCCGGGCGGGGCGAGGCGGGCGCCGCTCATGCCCGCTCGCCACCCGCCCGCTCGGGCAGTTCGGCGAGGACGGTCTCGCCGCCGACGGTGCGCTGCCCGGGTTCGACGAGGACCCGGCTGCCCGCCGGGACGTAGAGGTCGACCCGGGAGCCGAAGCGGATCAGCCCGTAGGTGCTGCCCGCGGTGGCCCGCTCGCCGCTCTGCACCGAGCAGACGATGCGGCGGGCGACGAGCCCGGCGATCTGCACCACGGCGAGCTCCTGGCCGTCGTCGGTGCGCAGCAGCAGCGAGTTGCGCTCGTTGTCCTCGCTGGCCTTGTCCAGGTCGGCGGAGAGGAACTTGCCGGGGCGGTAGGCGGCCCGCACGATCTCGCCGTCGACCGGCAGCCGCTGCACGTGCACGTCGAAGACGGTGAGGAACGCGCTGATCCGGGTCATGGGCCGGTCGCCGAGCCCGAGCTCGGGCGGCGGGGTGGCGGTCTCCACGTGCGCGACGGTGCCGTCGGCGGGCGCGACCGCGATGCCCGCGCGGCCGGGGGTGACCCGCTGCGGTTCGCGGAAGAACCAGGCGCACCACGCGGTGGCGACGGCGCCGAGCACGCCGGCGGGGCGCCACGCGCGGCGCAGCAGCAGGGTGCCGACGGCGGCGCCGAGCACGAACGGGCGGCCCGCCGGGTGCATCGGCGGCACGGTGTCGCGGGCGAGCTTGGCGAGGTGCGCGAGCGGGTTGCCGCTGGCGGGGGCGCTGCCCCGGTCTGTCTGGGTGCTCATCGAGCTGTACACCCCTGCGTCGGAGGTCGTTACCGCGGCGCGGTGGCTGCGCTGCGGCCGGGCCGGTACAGCATCGCCGACGGGTTCGCGGCCGCTGCGCGAGGGGGCGGAGTCGATCACCGGCCACGGTCGCGCGGCGCCGTGCGCCGGGCGGACCGGGCCGTCGGTGGTGGAGCGCGGGCGGTGCGTCCCGGGAGCGCGGGGCCGGGCGGCGGCGCGGCCGGAGGATCTCCTCGGGACGGGCGCGGCGCGGTGTCTCCGCAGGTGAACGGAAAAGTGCCGGGGTGGCCCGGCGCCCCCGAAGCGCCGGTGCCACCCCGGCACCCAACCGCAAGGCGCCTCCCCGTTGGCGCCGAACGGTCCCCGATGTGGGCCCGTGCACCCCCCGACGGCACACGGAGCCCGGTGTCCGCTCCCTCCCTGGTGAGGAGGGGGCTGACGTCTTGTGAGACGGAGTCGATCGACAGGTTGTTACGCGTTTTCCAGTGTAATTGAGCTCACACGAACTACGTAGCCGCTATCGGAGGACATTGGGCACGAAATTTGTAACTCAGCGTGACAAAACTGGGTCCCCATCACTCACTCGTCCGAGGGTTCCCGGCGGTCGTCGATCCGCATCCGCGCGCCCATCAGCTCGCCGAGACCCCCGTAGGGATCGCCGCGCTCGTCCGTATCGGGCGTGCTGCGCACCTCCAGCTCGGCCACGTCGTCCTCGCCGAGCACCACCGCGTCCGAGCGGACCGTCGAGGAGGACGCGTCGTCCAGGTACAGCTCCAGCTTCAACGACCAGCCCGAGCGATCCTGCACCAGCGTCGTCGCCGCCACGTCCCGGCTGTCCACCCACTGCGCGCCGTCCCGGTCCCGCAGCCGGTCCACCGGGGCGACCATCAGCTCGTCCAGCTCCTCCAGCTCCGACTGCCACATCCGGGCCGAAGCGCCCGCCAGCAGCCGTCGCGCCGTGCTCGCCGAGCTCGGCAGGAACACCAGCCCGCGATCCGTCACCAGCAGGTCGTAGCGCTCGCCCGCGTACTGCACCGGGCTGACGATCCCGGACACCGACGGCTCCGGCTCCGCGGCGGGTTCGCGGGCGTGCTGCAGCGGTACGCCGAGGTCCACCAGCGCCCGGTGCAGCCCGGGCACCAGCCGCGGATCCGCCACCGCCGGGCGCACCAGCCGGTCCGGGTCCAGCGGCCGGCCACCGCTGAGCCGCACCACCGACTCGCCCGCCCAGTCCAGCTCGTGCTGCGCCCGGCCCGCGCACACCAGCGCGTCCACCACGGCGCCGCCGAGCAGCTCGGTGAGCGTGTCCACGGCGGCGTCGTCCACCCGGTCCGGGCTCAGGCCCGGGTTCAGCACCGGGTTGATCAGGTCCGCGCCCTCGCCGCGGTGGATGGCGGCGAGCACCCCGCCGATCGCGGGCGGGCACTCCAGGCCGCTCTGCTCGACCGCCGAGCTCAGCAGGCCCGCCTGCCGGGCGACCTCCGCGGCCCCCGCCTTGCGGGCCAGGTCCGGCCACGGCAGCCGCGGCCCGAGGCCGTCCACGAGCAGCCGGCTCTCCAGCTCGGGAACGCTCTTGCGCGGTTCGCGCAGCAGCGCGAACGCGGGCGCCTCCTCGGGTTCCCGGTCGCCGCCGCGCAGCCGCTTCATCGCCTCCACCCGCTCCCGGGTGGACGGGTGCACGTCGTGCTCCTCGGCGAGGGCCTGCTTGACCCGCTCGGCCAGCTGCGGCTTGCGCTCCGGGTGGTCCATGAACGCCCGGAAGCCCAGCAGCAGGTCCGGGGTGTGCTCGACCTTGGTGGCCATGCTCAGGTACTGCTCGGCGTAGTCGCGCCAGCCGAACTCGATCGCCTTCATCTTGCGCAGCGAGGTGACCGCGGCCCGCTTGCCCGCGGCCTTCACCGCGATGGTGTCCGCGCCGAACCACAGCCGGTCGCCGACCCCGGCAGCCACCGCCGAGTAGGCGCGGGCGTACCCGGTGAACAGCCACTTCACCGGTCCGCCGGTGAGCCCGGTCGCGGTGCGCCGCACGCTGGTCTCCACCCGGTCGGCCAGCACGACGAACTTCCCGGCGCCGACGGTGCGGCCCAGCTCGCGGGCGGTGACGGCGCGCAGTTCGCTGGTGGACAACCCGGCGATCAGCGGTAACCCGATCTCCAGGTGCCGGGAGCGGACCTTCAGGCCGAGCAGCGCGGTGTCCTCCCGCAGCCGGGCGGTGGGCTGCGAGGTCACCCGGACCCCGTCCGGGGCGGACGCGCCGGACCCCGAGCAGATCGAGTCGACCATCTTCCAGACCTCGGGCTGCGCGCCGCGGGTCAGCTCGACGCCGCGCGGGCGTTCGCGTCTGCGCAGCACGGTCCGCAGCCCGATGCCGATCACCGCGGCCACCACGACCGCGGCGAACCCGGCGCGGACGCCGCCCCCGAAGTCGAGGCGGATGGTGTAGGCCGCTACCAAGAGCAGGCCCAGCACCAAGCAGAGGGGCACGGCGAAGAAGCCGATGTGCAACGCCAGCGCCAAGGTGGCGCGCCAGGGGCCACGCACGGTGTTGAAACTCCCGAGTGAAGGTGTCGACTGCTCGCGGTCCGAACCCGGCGCGACGAGCGCAGCGACGGGAGGTGCGGGGGCAGTCTTAGCGGAAATCAGCCGGACGTCAATCCATCAGAAGTACGTCCACAGTGGAACCGGCGGGCAGTTCCACCGTTTCCTCCGGTACTTCCAGCAGGCAGTTCGCCGTGGCCATCGCGGACAGCAGGTGCGATCCGGGGCCACCGTGCGGGGTGACCTCGTCGGTGGCGGGGTCGTACAGCGCCCTGCGGTACTGCCGCTTGCCGGGCGGGCCCTCCAGCGAGCTGGTCAGCGTCGCCTTCCTGCCGGGCCGCTCGGCCTGCCGGTGCCCGGCCGCGGCGCGCAGCGCGGGCCGCACGAAGACCTCGAAGGAGACCATCGCGCTGACCGGGTTGCCGGGCAGCGTCACCACCGCGGGCCCGCCCCGGTACCGGCCGGCGCCCTGCGGCATCCCGGGCTGCATGGCGACCTTGGTGAACTCGACGCCGTTGCCGGACAGCGAGTCCTTCACCACCTCGTACGCCCCGGCGCTGACCCCGCCGGAGGTGATGATCAGGTCGGTCTCGTCCAGGTGCGGGGCGAGCGCGGCGTGGAACGACGCCACGTCGTCCGGCACGAAGCGCAGCAGCTCGGCGCGCCCGCCCGCCTCCCGCACCGCGGTGGCCAGCATCAGGCCGTTGGACTCGTAGATCTGCCCGGTCCGCAGCGGGGAACCGGGTTCGACGAGTTCCGAGCCGGTGGACAGCACCAGCACCCGCACGGGTCTGCGCACGGGCAGCCGCGCGGCGCCGACGGCGGCGGCGATGCCCAGCTGGGTGGGGCCCAGCGTGGTCCCCGCCGCCAGCACGGCCGTGCCGACCCGCACGTCCTCCCCGGCGCGGCGCACGTCCACGCCGGGTTGCGCCGAGGCGTGCACCCGCACTTCGGCGGTGCCGCCGTCGGTGCGCTCCACCGGCACGATCGCGTCCGCGCCGGACGGCACCTGGGCGCCGGTCATGATCCGGTGCGCGGTGCCGGGCAGCAGCGGCGGGCTGTCGACCCGCCCGGCGGGCAGGTCTTCGGCCACCGGCAGCACCACGGGCTGCTCGGGGCTCGCTCCGGTGACGTCCACGGACCGCACGGCGTAGCCGTCCATCGCCGAGTTGTCGAAGGGCGGCAGCGGGATCGCCGCGACGAGGTCCTCGGCCAGCGCCAGCCCGAGGCAATCGGCGAGCGGCCGGGATTCCACCGGCGCCGGGGTCAGCAGCGCCGCGACCCGCGCGCGGTGCGCGGGCACCGGGGTCAGGCCGGAGGGTCCAGTTGCGTGGGGCACGCCCCGATCATCGGGCATCGGGTACCGGGCTGTCGCCACCGGCGTGCGGAAAGTCGCCCGGGCGCCCGTGGCAGACTGCCGGGCGATCGTGTGAGCGGCGCGGGGAGGGGAGGGGCTGTGCAGGTGCGGAACCGGCACACGCCGTCGTTCGGAGTGTCCCGGCTGCTGCTCGCGCCCGGCGAACCCGTCCGGATCGCCTCCGGTGCGCTGCTGGCCACCAGCTACGGCGTGGCGGTGGAGGTGCGCGGCGGAGGTCTGCTCAAGTCGCTGGCGAAGGGCCGGTCCGCCGCCGTGACCACCTGCACCGCCGGGCAGCAGGGCGGCTGGGTGGACGTGGCGCCCGCGCTGCCGGGTGATCTGCACGTGCTGGAGCCGGACGGCCAGGGCTGGTGCGTGACGGGGTCGGCGTGGCTCGCGTCCGCCTCCGGGGTGCGGTTCGACGAGCAGTGGGCCGGGTTCAAGAACCTCTTCGGCGGGGAGCGCGGTTTCCTCGGCCACGTCAGCGGCCAGGGGCCGGTGGTGCTGGCCTGCTGCGGCGCGCTGGACGTGATGACCTTGCAGCCGGGGGAGTTCCTCACCGTCTCACCCGGGCACGTGGTGGCGTACGGGGATGCGGTGCAGACGCGGTTGCGGCAGCTGGGGCAGGGCGTGGCGCAGTCGTTGAAGACGGGGGAGGGGCTGGTGTTCGATTTCGCCGGCCCGGGCCAGGTGCTGGTGCAGACGCGGGATCCGCGTTCCATGGTGGGCTGGTTGCATTCGCAGGGGTTCGGCGCACCCCGTTCTTGAGCGCGGTATTCGGCGGCGCGGGAATGCGGGCCGCTTTCGGTGGCCGGGTTCGATGCCGGGTCTCGCGGGCGGGCGGCAATGGGGAACGATCTTCATTTCGGATTGCGCCCGCGCTCGTTCCGGATCGGTCCGTCCGGCGGTGCCCGCTGCGCGTTCGCCCGCGCCGCCGGATGCCGGAGCGCGGGTTCCGGCCGGCTTTCGCGCCGCTGCTCCCGCGCCGCTGCGAAATTCGGAATATTCCCTGATTCTCGTGTCGGCGAATCGGCCCAACCGAATCGCTCCGGCTACGCGCCGTGGCTGGGAAATGCACTCGTTCGGAGCAGTATTTCGCGGAAAAGTCGCAATGGTCAACAGCGGACGAACCGGGTCGACTCCGGTAGCGTCATCCGTGCTCCATCGGCGCTTTTTCGGGGCGCTGCGCATCACATTTCAACGAGGAGGACGCCGTGGCGGTCGGCACGGTCAAATGGTTCAACTCGGAGAAGGGGTACGGCTTCATCGCCACCGATGGTGGTTCCGATGTGTTCGTGCACTACTCCGCGATCAACATGTCCGGTTTCCGCACCCTCGCCGAAGGTGACCGGGTCGAATTCGAGGTGAAGGCGGGGCGCGACGGTCGAAGCCAAGCCGACGGCGTCCGCAAGGTCTGAAACCCGCCGCGCCGGGGGGCGCCCCCCCCCCCCGGGGGGGGCGCCCGGGGGGGGGGGGGCGCGCCCCGGGGGGCCCCCCCGCCCGGGGGGGGGGGGGGGGGTGGGGGGGCGGGGGG
>NZ_JAIUKC010000159.1:0-6008 GCF_020177435.1 Saccharopolyspora sp. 7B
TCGGGGGGGTTTGTTTTGCGGGTGGCGGGGGGGGCGTCCCCCCCCCCCCCCCCCCGCCGGCGGCCCCCCCCCCCCCACCCCCCCGCCCCCCCCCCCCCCCCCCCCCGGGGGGCGGCCCCCCGGGGGCTCTTCCGGCCCGAACCGGTGGAACCCGCAGACGGGGAAGATCGCGGGACGTTAGGCTCCCTGACGTGTCGGAAGACCTCACCGGGCGCCGTCTCGGCCACTACAAGATCGACGGAGTGCTCGGCCGCGGCGGTATGAGCGTGATGTACCGCGCCACCGATACCCGGCTGGGCCGCAAGGTCGCGCTCAAGATCATGGGCGAGCACATCACCGGCGACGCGGAGTTCCGCGAGCGCTTCGTCGACGAAGCCCGCAACACCTCGGCCATCGACCACGCGAACATCGTGCCGCTGTACGACTTCGGCGAGGTCGACGGCATGCTCTACATCGCGATGCGGCTGGTCGACGGGTCCGACCTGGCCAGCCTGATCAAGGACGGGCCGATCTCGCCGCCGCGCGCGCTGGAGCTGCTCAGCCAGGTCGCCGAGGCGCTGGACATGCTGCACGAGCGCGGTCTGGTGCACCTCGACCTGAAGCCGGCGAACGTGCTGGTGACCTCGCGGGAGTCGTCCAACGAGCACGTGTACCTCGCGGACTTCGGGCTCACCCGCCGCGGCGCGACCGGGCACCGCACCAGCTCCGGCGACTTCCTCGGCTCCCCGACCTACGCCGCGCCCGAGCACCTGCGCGGCGAGCCGGTGGACGGCCGCACCGACCTGTACGCGCTGTGCTGCATGCTGTTCGCCTGCCTGACCGGCGGCCCGCCGTTCCAGGGCCAGGTGCAGGAGGTCATCCAGGGCCACCTGGGCACCGCGCCGCCGTCCGCGCTGTCGCTGGTGGCGCTGCCGGTGGGGCTGGACGAGGTGCTGCGCAAGGGCATGTCGAAGAAGGCCGACCAGCGCTACGACACCTGCAAGGAGCTGATGGCGGCGGCGAAGGCCGCGCTGAACGCGCCGCCGGACGCGCCGACGAAGAAGACGATGCCGACGCTCGGGCCGCCGTCCGGCCCGCAGCAGGTCCAGCCCGCGCCGCCGCCGGCCCGCTCGCCGCAGCAGTCCGGCCCGGTCCCGCCGCCCGCCGCGCCGGTCACCGGCCCGCAGCCCGCACCGTCCGGCCCGCAGCCCGCACCGGGGCCGCAGCAGTCCGGTCCGTACGGCCCGCCGTACCAGCAGCCGCCGCGCCCGATGTCCGGTCCCGGCGCCGATCCGGTGCGGTTGCGCCCGCCGATGCCGGCGCAGTCCGCGTCGTTCGCCACCGACAAGGGCGGTGGTTCGGCGAAGTGGCTGGTGCCGCTGCTGATCGCGCTCGCCGCGATCGTCCTGGTGATCGTGTTCATCGCGCTGGCGTCCTCGTCGAGCGGCGGTTCCGGCGGCTCCGGCGGGGCCACGACGTCGGCCGCGAACTCGTCCTCGGTCGAGCCGAGCGGCCTGCCCACCGAGGTCCCGACGGTCGGCCGCTGAGCATGGCGTCGGCCACCCCGTCGGGTGGCCGCGTACGGCCCGAACGGGGGAAATGCGGCTGGTCGGGGCATCGCGCGCCGAAGCGGCTTGCACTCGCCCGGCGTGAGTGCTAAACCTGGATTTGGCACTCAGCGCAGTTGAGTGCCAGGTCGGGACGGTGAGGCCGTCCGCGCTCCGCCACACGACGGCGGGTGCGCGACCGGTCGTCCGTCGCGGGCACCGAGCCTGGCCGAGCACAGAGTCCTGCCACGGGGTGAATCTGCCTTTCGTGGCGTCCAGATAGGTGGAGGACCACACCGCAATGGCCAAGATGATCGCGTTCGACGAGGAAGCCCGCCGCGGCCTTGAGCGCGGCATGAACACCCTCGCTGACGCCGTCAAGGTGACGCTCGGGCCGAGGGGCCGCAACGTCGTGCTCGAGAAGAAGTGGGGCGCGCCGACCATCACCAACGACGGCGTCTCCATCGCCAAGGAGATCGAGCTCGAGGACCCGTACGAGAAGATCGGGGCCGAGCTCGTCAAGGAAGTGGCGAAGAAGACCGATGACGTCGCCGGTGACGGCACGACGACCGCCACCGTGCTCGCCCAGGCGCTGGTGCGCGAGGGTCTGCGCAACGTCGCCGCCGGCGCCAGCCCGATCGCCCTCAAGCGGGGCATCGAGAAGGCCACCGAGGCGATCGCCGAGCAGCTCCTCAAGAGCGCCAAGGAGATCGAGACCAAGGACCAGATCGCCTCCACCGCGGCGATCTCGGCCGGCGACCGCCAGATCGGCGAGCTGATCGCCGAGGCCATGGACAAGGTCGGCAAGGAAGGCGTCATCACCGTCGAGGAGAGCAACACCTTCGGGCTCGAACTCGAGCTCACCGAGGGCATGCGCTTCGACAAGGGCTACATCTCGCCTTACTTCGTCACCGACACGGAGCGGATGGAGGCGTCGCTCGACGACCCGTACATCCTGCTGCTGAGCTCCAAGGTCTCGAACATCAAGGACCTGCTCCCGCTGCTCGAGAAGGTCATGCAGGCCAACAAGCCGCTGCTGATCATCTCCGAGGACGTCGAGGGCGAGGCCCTGTCCACCCTGGTGGTCAACAAGATCCGCGGCACCTTCAAGTCCGTCGCGGTCAAGGCCCCCGGCTTCGGCGACCGCCGCAAGGCGATGCTGCAGGACATGGCGATCCTGACCGGCGGCCAGGTCATCAGCGAAGAGGTCGGCCTCAAGCTGGAGACCGCGGACCTGCCGCTGCTGGGCCAGGCCCGCAAGGTCGTCGTCACCAAGGACGAGACCACCATCGTCGAAGGTGCGGGCGACGACGAGCAGATCGCCGGCCGGGTCAACGAGATCCGCGCCGAGATCGACCGCTCGGACTCCGACTACGACCGCGAGAAGCTGCAGGAGCGCTTGGCCAAGCTGGCCGGTGGCGTGGCCGTCATCAAGGCGGGTGCGGCGACCGAGGTCGAGCTCAAGGAGCGCAAGCACCGCATCGAGGACGCGGTCCGCAACGCCAAGGCCGCCGTCGAGGAGGGTGTCGTCGCCGGTGGCGGCGTGGCCCTGCTGCAGGCCGCCGTGTCCGCGTTCGACGGCCTCAAGCTCGAGGGCGACGAGGCGACCGGTGCCAACAGCGTCAAGCTGGCCGTCGAGGCCCCGCTGAAGCAGATCGCGATCAACGCCGGTCTCGAAGGCGGCGTCGTGGCGGAGAAGGTCAAGAACCTGCCCGTCGGGCACGGCCTCAACGCCGCGACCGGCGAGTACGAGGACCTGCTGGCGGCCGGCGTGCCGGACCCGACCAAGGTCACCCGCTCGGCGCTGCAGAACGCCGCGTCGATCGCCGCGCTGTTCCTGACCACCGAAGCCGTGGTCGCGGACAAGCCGGAGAAGGAAGCCGCCGGTGCGGCCGGCGGTGGCGACCCGATGGGTGGCATGGGCGGCATGATGTGACCCATGCCGGTCACCGGGGTTCGCGCTGAATCCCAGCAACCGCACGAGAAGGGCCGTCCCGTTCCGGGGCGGCCCTTCTCGTGCTCCGGGCCCGGCCGGCCTGCGGCCGATCGGGGGACGCTGCGGCCGGACGCGTGGCGCAAGCCGGTCAGGTCGCGGCGTCCGCCGGGGCGGTGTGATCTCCTGAGCACCCACGTGACACGTCCGCTCAGGTCGAGGAGGTTCGGGCGAATGGCCATTCCAGGTGCGTTGCGCCGGTTCGGTGGTTCGGCGGCGATCGTGCTCAGCGCCGCGCTGGTCGCCGCGGGTTGCACCGACGCGGCACCGCCACCGCCGCAGCCCGGCGCGGGCGCGGAAGCGGGGCCGTCGTCCTACCCGGCCGAAGGCGTGCCCGAGGTGGTGCCGCAGCCGCAGAAGGCCGAGCGGCTCGGCGACGACGTCGCGGTGCGCGGCAAGGTCGAGCTCGTCGTCGACCCCTTCGTGGACGAACCCACCCGGGACCTGGCGCAGCGCGTGCTGCGCGAGGCCGGTGCCTCCGACGTGGTGGTGCGCGAACCGGGCCCGCCCGCCGAGGACGCGACGCTGCTGGTGCGGATCGGGGACCGGATGGCCCCCGGCGTGGTGAAGGGCCTGCAGGCCAACGGGTGGGGCGCGCCGTCACCGCTGCCCGCGGAGGGCTACGTGCTCGCCGCGCGCGGCGGCCAGGACACCGTGGTGCTCGGCGCCGACGACGCGGCGGGCGCCTACTACGGCGTGCAGACGCTGCGCCAGCTCGCGTCGCCCGGCCGGATCGCCGGGGTCGGCGTGGTCGACCAGCCGAACATGCCGATCCGCGGCTCCATCGAAGGCTTCTACGGGAGCCCGTGGACGCACGCGGAACGGATGGACCAGCTGGCGTTCTACGGCGACGTCAAGCTCAACACCTACGTCTACGCGCCGAAGGACGACCCGTACCACCGGGAGCGCTGGCGCGAGCCGTACCCGGCGGACAAGCTCTCCGAGGTGCGCGAGCTGATCGGCCAGGCCGCGGCGCACCACGTGCGGTTCACCTTCGCGCTGTCCCCCGGTCAGTCGATCTGCTTCAGCGACCCCGCGGACTTCCAGGCGCTGCTGGCGAAGCTGCAGGCCGTGTACGACTCGGGCGTGCGGGACTTCTCGGTGCCGTTCGACGACATCTCCTACACCCGCTGGAACTGCGGGGAGGACCAGGCGCGCTACGGCGCACCCGGCGAGTCGGCGGCGGGCCGCGCGCAGGCGGAGATCCTCAGCCGCGTGCAGCGCGAGTTCATCGACACCCACCCCGACGCGCGCCCGTTGCAGATGGTGCCCACCGAGTACTCCGACTACGACGACTCGCCGTACAAGACGGCGCTGCGCGAGGGTCTGGACCCGCGGGTCGTGGCGATGTGGACCGGGGACGGCGTGATCCCGCGGCAGATCACCGTCTCGGACGCGGAGAAGGCCGCGCAGGCGTGGGGCCGGAAGGTGTTCCTGTGGGACAACTACCCGGTCAACGACTTCGACGGCTCCGAGGGCCGGTTGCTGCTCGGGCCGTACGGGGAACGCGAACCGGGCTTGGGCGAGCAGCTCGTCGGTGACGTGGTGAACCCGATGAACCAGGCCGCGGCCAGCAAGGTCGTCGAGATCGGCGCGGCCGACTTCGCCTGGAACGACGACGACTTCGACGCGCAGCGCGCGCACCGCGCGGCGGCGCGCTACCTGGCGACGGACCCGGCGGCGGCGTTGCGCCCGGCTTCGGCGGCCGACCCGGCGACGACGCGGGCCCTGCAGGTGTTCTTCGACCTCAACAGCATGGCGCCGCTGGCGAACGGTTCCCCATGGCTGCCGCCGGCGCCGGAGCTGGCGCGGCGCATCGAGGAGTTCCGCTCCGGGTGGGGCGGCGGGGGCCGGGCGCAGGCGCTGAACGAGCTGCGGGACTACGCGCGGCAGATCGCGGACGCCCCGGAGCTCATCCGCGAGTCGGCGCCCGCGGACTTCGTCGCCGACTCGGAGCCGTGGCTGCGGGCCACCGACCTGTGGGGTGACGCGCTCGTGACCACGGTGGACGGCCTGCAGGCGCGGGAGGACGGTGCCGGGCAGGTCGCGGACGAGCGGTTCGCCGTCGCGGCCGACCTGGCCCGCCGGGCCGAGCAGGTGCAGACGATTCCGGGCGAGACCCGGCCGCAGGGCCCGGTGCGCCTCGCCGACGGGGTGCTGGACGTGTTCGTCCGGCAGGCCCCGCAGCTGTAAGCCGGTCGGCGGGGGCTCAGCCCTCCGGGACCAGGACCCAGCAGACCAGGTACAGCAGGATCCCGGTGCCGAAGCCGAGGACGGTGGCGGCGACCAGCGCGACCCGCACCAGGGTCGCGTCGATGCCGAGCAGGTCGGCGGCGCCGCCGCACACCCCGGCGAGCATCCCGTCCCGCCGCCGCCGGAACTTGCGGGGTTCGGGGGGGGGGGGGGGGGGGGGGGGGGGCGGGGGGGGCGGGGGGGGCGGGGGGGGGGGGCGGGGCCCCCCCCCCCCCCGCCCCGGCGGGGGGGGGGGG
>NZ_JAIUKC010000160.1:0-19682 GCF_020177435.1 Saccharopolyspora sp. 7B
CCCCGCCCCCCCGGGGCGCCGCCCCCCCGCCGCGGGCGGCCCCGCCCGCCCCCCGCCCCGCCCCCCCCCCCCCGCGCGGGGGGCGGCGCCGCCCCCCGCGCCCCCCCCCCCCCCACGCCCGGCGTCACAGGTTGCCGCGCAGGTCCTGCTCCCGCTCGATGGCCTCGAACAGCGCCTTGAAGTTGCCCTTGCCGAAGCCCAGCGAGCCGTGCCGCTCGATGAGCTCGTAGAACACCGTCGGCCGGTCCCCGATCGGCTTGGTGAAGATCTGCAGCAGGTACCCGTCCTCGTCGCGGTCCACGAGGATGCCGTGCTCCTTCAACGTCTCGATCGGCAGCCGCACCTGCCCGATGCGGGCCCGCAGCTCCGGGTCGTCGTAGTAGGAGTCCGGCGTGCTCAGGAACTCCACGCCTGCGGCGCGCATCGCGGTGATGGTGCCGAGGATGTCCCCGGTGGCGAGCGCGATGTGCTGGCAGCCGGCGCCCCGGTAGAACTCCAGGTACTCGTCGATCTGCGACTTCTTGCGCCCGGCCGCGGGTTCGTTGAGCGGGAACTTCACCCGGTGGTTGCCGTTGGCGACGACCTTGCTCATCAGCGCCGAGTACTCGGTGGCGATGTCGTCGCCCACGAACTCGGCCATGTTCACGAAGCCCAGCACCCGGTTGTAGAAGCCGACCCACCGGTCCATCTCGCCGAGCTCGACGTTGCCGACGCAGTGGTCCACGGCCTGGAACAGCCGCTTCGGCGCGCCCGCCGGTTTGGTGTAGCCGCCGCTGCGCGCCACGTACCCGGGCAGGTAGGGCCCGGTGTAGCGGCTGCGGTCGATCAGCGTGTGCCGCGTTTCGCCGTAGGTGGCGATGGCGGCCATCCGCACCACGCCGTGCTCGTCGGAGCGCTCGTGCGGTTCGTCGAGGACGGTGGCCCCTTGGGAGCGGGCGTGCTCCACGCAGCGGTCCACGTCCTGCACCTCCAGCGCCAGGTCGACGACGCCGTCGCCGTGCGCCCGGTGGTGGTCGGCGAGCGGGCTGTCCGGGTCGACCGCGCCGAGCAGCACGAACCGGGCCGAGCCGGACTTGAGCACGTACGCCTTGTGGTCCCGCTCGCCCTGCTCCGGGCCGCGGTAGGCGACGAGCTCCATGCCGAACGCGACCTGGTAGAACAACGCGCTCTGGGTGGCGTTGCCGACGACGAACACGACCGCGTCCATCGCCCGCACGGGGAACGGGTCGCGGCTGGAGTCGTGGTCGACGAGGCCGACGAGCCTGCGCATCTGGTCGAAGGTGACGTCGTCGAGCTTGCCGGTGCTGCCGATCTCGCCGTGGTCAACGGTGCCGGTCACGGTGCCTCCCTGCGTTGTGCGAGGTGTGTGTCACGAAGGGTGAGGTCATCAGGCATGCTGCACAAGGGACGTCGAGTTCACTGGACAACATGTCCGGTCGAGCGGCGGCGGTGCTCGGCAGGTCGGTCAAGTTGCGCAGGAGGATCGGTGGAGCACGAGGACTCGGAGCTGGACGCGCTCGACGCCCGGCTGCTGCTGTTGCTGGCCGACGAACCCCGCCTCGGGGTGCTGGAGTGCTCGCGGCGGCTCGGCGTCGCCCGCGGCACCGTGCAGGCCCGGCTGGACCGGATGCGGCGGCGCGAGGTGCTGCGCGGCTTCCCGCCGGACCTGGACCTGGCGGCGATGGGCTACGGGCTGACCGCGTTCGCGGTGCTGGAGATCGCGCAGGGGCAGCGGGACGCGGTGGTGCGGCGGCTGGCCGCGATCGACGAGGTGTGCGAGGTGCAGACCACCACCGGCGAGGGCGACCTGTGGGTGCGGGTGGTGGCGCGGTCCAACGCCGACCTGCAGCGGGTGATCGACGAGGTGGTGGCCGCGCCGCAGGTGCTGCGGACCTCCACGTCGATCGCGCTGTCCACCCCGGTGCCGCCGCGGGTGCGTCCGCTGCTGGAGCGGTTGGCGGGGGAGGAACCGTGACGGGCCGCGGTGGATTCCCGGCGGGTGCCGCGCCGGTCGTTCTCGGAACGGGGTGAATTCACCTGTCCGGACAAATGGGCCGATCCGGGCGATGACCTTCCCGGGGGTGCCGGAACCCGATCCGCCCGGTCAGCGCCCTCCTGGAACGGAGCTGGTCCGGCCCGGGTCCGGGGACCGCGCCGCCGCGGGGCACGGCGCTCCCCGCACGGCCCGGTGCGCGGAACTCCGTGCGGCGCGGGCGGATCGGCCGTCTGCGGCCGCGCCGCGGCGGCGGGCGCGCGCATGCCGGCGCCATTCGTGAAAACCGAATTCGACGCGCGGAAAAATGGAACGAGAAATGCGCGGGGATGAATGGGTTCGATTCGGCGGAGAATCCGGCCGGAACCAGCGGGCGCCGGTCCTCGAGTGCGCATCGCGGCTCGCTCCGGGTAATGGGGGCGTTGTGCGCGGAGGTGCGCGTCGCTCGACGAGGGCCGTGCGCGGCGATAAAGCGGGGCCGATATGCGGAGCGGGCGTGGTCGGAGCACGCCCGCCTCCGCTATTGCTCAGCCGGAGAAGGGCTCGGCCTGGACCAGGGTCACCTTCATGGTG
The DNA here is from genome assembly GCF_020177435.1 of Saccharopolyspora sp. 7B. Lineage (NCBI taxonomy): Bacteria > Bacillati > Actinomycetota > Actinomycetes > Pseudonocardiales > Pseudonocardiaceae > Saccharopolyspora > Saccharopolyspora sp. 7B. The sequence continues at coordinate 2,567 of NZ_JAIUKC010000160.1, forward strand.
CCGCCGTTGGGCAGCTCGTACTCCCGGGTCTCGCCTTCCTTGGCGTCCAGCAGCGCCTGGCCCAGCGGGGAGCTGGGGGAGTAGACCTCCAGGTCGCCGTGCGCGCCCTCTTCCCGGTTGGCCAGCAGGAACTTCTCGGTGTCGTCCTCACCGTCGTAGCGGACGGTCAGCACGGAGCCGGGCTTGGCCACGCCGGACTCGGTGGGCACGTCGCCGACCTGCGCGGTCCGCAGCAGCTCCTGGAGCTGGCGGATGCGCGACTCGAGCTGGCCCTGCTCCTCGCGGGCGGCGTGGTATCCGCCGTTCTCCTTGAGGTCGCCTTCCTCCCGGGCCTCGTTGATCTTCGCGGCGATCACCGGGCGGTTGGCCACGAGCTCGTCGAGCTCGCCCTTGAGCCGCGCATAAGCATCCTGGGTCAGCCAGGTCACCTGGGTATCGCTCACGGTCACCACTCCTCGTCGACGGCGACCCGCCTTCCGCGGGCCGACTACTTCCGTCCTCGCGAATTCCGGGTACTGCTAGGAACGGAAAAAACACGGCCCGCGCGGGACCGTGCTGGCGTTGACGATAGCACAAATCAGCCCACCGATGGAGTGCATTTTCTCAGCATCCGGGGCCGTTAGGTCTTGTTCACCCGGTTGGCCGCTGGTGGGTGGACAAATATTCAGGAACGCGGTAGGTGCAGCCGTACACCTCCCCGATGGTCGCTCGATGAGAGGTGCGCAGCACCGTGCCCTGCTGGACCGTTCCGGTGGCGGGCGGCACGAAGATCTCTTTCCGCCCGACCTCTTCGCCGGACTCGGCGCGCGCCCGGATCACGCACGCGGCCGGCCGCGCCGGATCGTCGCGCCGGACCTCGGCGGTGACGTGGACCGAGCCGTCGTCGATCACCTCGAACGCGACCTGCTTGCCCTCGATCGGGGCGCTGCCCAGGTTCTGGTACCCCAGCAGCGCCACCCCGAGCAGCACCACGGCGGCGAGGATCCCGAGCCCCCAGCGGACCGCCGGCGGAGCGGTGCGACGGGCCCGTGACCCGTACCGCCCTGCGGGGACCTGGTTGCTCACCGCGCGCCGCCTCCCTGCTCCGATCGGGGTCGGCCGGATCGGACGATGCCTGCCCGGCCGTTCGAGGATGTCGGCCCGTTGGGAACAATGGGTGGCGACACCCGCGTTGAGTATCCCTGTGGGTGTCCGGCCGGCGAAGAGCGGGGCCGGGTGTGACGTGAGCGGGAAAGGAACATGCCTCCGATGGCCGAGAAGCTGCGTCTGATGACGGTGCACGCGCACCCGGACGACGAGTCCAGCAAAGGTGCGGCGACCACCGCGCGCTACGTGGCGGAAGGTCACGACGTGATGGTCGTCACCTGCACCGGCGGTGAGGCCGGCAGCATCCTGAACCCGGCCATGGAACGACCGGACGTGCTGGCGAACATGCCCGAGATCCGCCGCGCCGAGATGGCCAAGGCCGCCGAGATCCTCGGCGTGCAGCACCGCTGGCTCGGCTACGTCGACTCGGGCCTGCCCGAGGGCGACCCGCTGCCGCCGCTGCCGGAGGGCTGCTTCGCCACGGTGGACCCGGCGCTGCCGACCGCCGACCTGGTCGCGCTGCTGCGCGAGTTCCGCCCGCACGTCGTCATCACCTACGACGAGAACGGCGGCTACCCGCACCCGGACCACATCCGCTGCCACGAGGTGTCGATGGCGGCGTTCGACGCGGCGGGCGACCCGGAGCTGTACCAGGACGCGGGCGAGCCCTGGCAGCCGCTGAAGCTGTACTACTCGCACGGCTTCTCCCGGAAGAAGATGCAGCTGTTCCACGACGCGCTGCTGGAGCGCGGCCTGGAATCGCCCTACGGCGACTGGCTGGCCAAGTGGGACGGCACCCGTCCGGACACCGACGAGCGGGTCACGACCCGCGTCGAGTGCGGGGCATACTTCGAGGCGCGGGACGACGCGCTGCGCGCGCACGCGACCCAGATCGACCCGGACAGCCGGTGGTTCGCGGTTCCGCTGGACATCCAGCGAGCGCTGTGGCCGACCGAGGACTACGAGCTGGTGCGCTCCCTGGTCGATTCGACGTTGCCGGAGGACGACCTGTTCTCCGGCGTGCGGGAGAAGGTGTCGGCATGAACGCGCACGAGGCGCTGACCTGGGTGGTCGCGCAGGCGCCCGCTCCGCCGGCGGACCCGGGCGGCCAGGGCGAGGACTTCGGCAAGTCCTCGCCGGTGGGGCTGTTGCTGCTGGTGCTGTTCGCCATCGCGGTGGCGTTCCTGATCCGTTCGATGACCAAGCACCTGAAGAAGCTGCCCACCAGCTTCGACGAGCAGCGCGCCGCCCAGGCCGCCCCGGCCCGGGCCCGCCGCGCCGAGGCGGCCGCGGAACCCGCCGACTCCGCCGACGAGGCGGACTCCGCTGCCGGCGGGGCACCGGAGGCGGCCGGGGAAACGCCGGTCGAACCCGGACGCGGTGGTGCGTCCGGCCGTTGACCTCGGGCGGTGCCGTGCCGGCGCGGGGCCGGTCGCTTCCGGTCCGGGGCGTCGGCGGCTGAATCGCGCCCGCGCGGTGGCGGTCGACCGGTGTCCCGCTCCGGCGTCGGCTTCGCGGCCACAGCGGGGGTGACCTCCCGGTCGGCGGAGCCCCGCGGTGCCGTGATCCGTTCCTCGTCGGTGGTGGGTGCGGCGATCATCGGCGGGTGGGAGGCTGGCGGCATGAACCGGCTTGCGGACGCGACCAGCCCCTACCTGCTGCAGCACGCGGACAACCCCGTGCAGTGGTGGCCCTGGACGCCGGAGGCGTTCGAGGAGGCCCGCCGCCGGGACGTGCCGGTGCTGCTGTCGGTCGGCTACGCCGCCTGCCACTGGTGCCACGTGATGGCGCACGAGTCGTTCGAGGACGCCGAGATCGCGGCCGCGATGAACGAGCACTTCGTGAACATCAAGGTGGACCGGGAGGAGCGCCCGGACGTCGACTCGGTCTACATGGAGGCGACGCAGGCCATGACCGGGCAGGGCGGCTGGCCGATGACCTGCTTCCTGACCCCGGACGGCGAACCGTTCCACTGCGGCACCTACTACCCGCCGAAGCCGCTGCACGGCATGCCCTCGTTCCCGCAGCTGCTGGAGGCGGTGGCCTCCGCCTGGTCCGAGCGCGGTGCGGAGGTGCGCGCGGCCGCGACCCGGGTCGTCGAGCAGCTGGCTTCCCAGCCGTCGGCGCTGCCCGAGGCGGGGGTGGACGACGCGGCGCTGGACGCGGCGGTGTCCCGGCTGGGCTCCGAGTTCGACGCGGTGCACGGCGGGTTCGGGGACGCCCCGAAGTTCCCGCCGTCGATGGTGCTGGAGTTCCTGCTCCGCCACCACGAGCGGACCGGTTCCGCCGAGGCGCTGCGCCTCGCCACCTCGACCGCGGGGGCGATGGCCCGCGGCGGCCTGTACGACCAGCTCGCGGGCGGTTTCGCGCGTTACAGCGTCGACGCCGCGTGGGTGGTGCCGCACTTCGAGAAGATGCTCTACGACAACGCGCTGCTGCTGCGCGCGTACGCGCACCTGGCCCGCCTGGACGTGGACGCGTCGGGGCTGGCGCGTCGGGTCGCCCGGGAGACCGCCGAGTTCCTGCTGCGCGACCTGCGCACCTCCGACGGCGCGTTCGCCGCCTCCCTCGACGCCGACACCGAGGGCGTGGAGGGGCTGACCTACGTGTGGACGCCGGAGGAGCTGGTGGCGGTGCTCGGCGAGCAGGACGGCCGGTGGGCCGCGGAACTGCTCGTCGTCACTCCGGAGGGCACCTTCGAGCAGGGCGCGTCCACGCTGCGGCTGCCCGCCGACCCGGACGACGTGGAGCGGTGGCGGCGGGTGCGCGACGTCCTCGCCGAGGCCCGTTCGCGCCGTCCGCAGCCGGGCATCGACGACAAGGTCGTCACCTCGTGGAACGGCATGGCGCTGACCGCGCTGGTGGAGGCCGCCGCGGCCCTCGACGAGCCGCAGTGGGTGCAGGACGCGCGCCGCGCCGCGGAGCTGCTGGTGCAGCGGCACGTGGTGGACGGACGGTTGCGCCGCAGCTCCCGCGACGGCGTGGTGGGGCAGGCGGCGGGCGTGCTGGAGGACCACGGCTGCCTGGCCGAGGGCCTGCTCGCGCTGCACCAGGCCACGGGTGAGCAGAGCTGGCTGGACGCCGCGTGCGCCCTGCTGGACACGGCGCTGCAGCAGTTCGCCGACCCGGAGCACCCGGGTTCCTTCTTCGACACGGCGGCGGACGCGGAAGCGCTGGTGCGCAGGCCGTCCGATCCGACGGACAACGCGAGCCCGTCCGGTGCGTCCGCGACCGCGGCGGCCCTGCTGACCGCGGCCGCGCTGGCCGGACCGGACCGCGCGACCCGCTACCGGGCGGCCGCCGAGCAGGCGCTGTCCCGGGCCGGGCTGCTGGTCCAGCGCGCGCCGCGCTTCGCCGGGCACTGGCTGGCGGCGGCGGAGGCGCTGTCGCACGGCCCGGTGCAGATCGCGGTGGCGGGCGCCGAGGCGGCGGAGCGCGCGGACCTGCTGGCGGTGGCCCGCCGGAACGCCCCCGGCGGCGCGGTGGCCGTGGCCGGCCCGCCGGACGCCGCCGCGGTGCCGCTGCTGGCGGGGCGCGGTCTCGTGGACGGGGCCACCGCCGCGTACGTGTGCCGCGGCTACGTCTGCGACCGCCCGGTCACCTCGGCCGAGGACCTGGTGGCCGCGCTGGCCCGCTGAGCAGCGGGCGGTGGTGGCTCAGGCGTACAGCGCCAGCCAGATCGACACGTGGTGGCAGATCGCCGCCACGGTCACCGCCGCGTGGAAGAACTCGTGGTAGCCGAAGGTCTTCGGCCACGGGTCCGGCCACCGGCTCGCGTAGCAGATCGCGCCCAGCGAGTAGAGCACGCCGCCGACCACCAGCAGCACGAACGCCGCCACGCCCGCGTGGACCAGCAGCTCCGGCAGCACGAACACGGCGACCCAGCCGAGCGCGAGGTAGACCGGCACGCCCACCCAGCGCGGCCCGTTCGGCCACGCCAGCTTCAGCACCACGCCGCCGAGCGCGCCGCCCCACACCACGGCGAGCACGACGGCTCCGGTGGTCGGCTGCATCGCCAGCATCGCGAACGGCGTGTAGGTCCCCGCGATGAACAGGAAGATCATCGAGTGGTCGAGGCGGCGCATCCAGGTCCGCGCGCCCACCGAGTTCCACGTCTTGCGGTGGTACAGCGCGCTGACCCCGAACAGGCCGAGCACGGTGGCCACGTACACGGAGGTCCCCAGTGCGGCGGAGGCACCCACGGTGGCGGCGGCCAGGGAGATCAGCGTGGCACCCGAGGCCACTGCTCCCACCAGTGACCAGAGGTGGATCCAGCCGCGCATCCGCGGCTTGATGGAGGCGGTGCTGCGTCGAGCGGTCAAGGCGCTAGTCACGACCGCAAGATTACGGGACCGTAGGTTCTGCGCAGTCCCCCGATGGCGGTGACGTCCGTTGCAGCCCGCGGCAGCGTTCGGAGCAGCGCGGTCCGCATTCGACGGAGGGACCGTCGGGGCTGCGCAGGGGCCCGCGTACTCTCAGGGAGCGTGGCGCTCAAGGTTCGTCTGCGGGAACTCATCTACGACGTGTACGAGCGACGGCTGCGCCGTCAGCTCAGAGGTGCCAGAGCACCCAGGCACGTGGGCGTGATCCTCGACGGGAACCGCCGCTGGGCCAAGGAGGCCGGGCTCGACATCGCGCACGGCCACCGCGCCGGTGCGCGCAAGATCAGCGAGCTGCTCGGCTGGTGCCGGGAAGCCGATGTCGAGGTCGTCACGCTGTGGCTGCTCTCCACCGACAACCTGAACCGCAGCAGCGCCGAGCTGGACGCGCTGCTGGAGATCATCGCCGGGGTGGTGGACGAGCTCACCGACGCGGCCAACCCGTGGCGGGTGCGGATCGTCGGCGCGCTGGACATGCTCCCCACCGAGACGGCGGCCCGGTTGTCGGCCGCCGCGCTGCGGACCGAGGGTCGCACGGGAATGCAGGTGAACGTCGCCGCCGGTTACGGCGGGCGGCAGGAGATCGCCGACGCGGTGCGCAAGCTGCTGCAGCAGCACGCGGAGGCGGGCACCACCATCGAGGAGCTCGCGGAGTTCCTCACCGTCGACCACATCTCCGAGCACCTCTACACCTCGGGCCAGCCCGACCCGGACCTGTTGATCCGGACTTCCGGGGAGCAGCGGTTGTCCGGGTTCATGCTGTGGCAGTCCGCGCATTCGGAGTTCTGGTTCTGCGAGGCGTACTGGCCGGCGTTCCGGCGCGTCGACTTCCTGCGCGCGTTGCGCGAGTATTCGGCGCGGCACCGCCGCTACGGCGGCTGAAGACCACGGCGGTTGAAGACCGCCCGGGCTGGTCCCGCACCAGGACAGCGAAAAGGCCAGGTCCCGAAGGGCCTGGCCTTTTCATGCATCCACACGAGCGCCTGTGTGTCAGCCCTTGACCGAGGGGTGGTCGACGACCGGGGCGTTGACGCACTGGCTGGTCTGCGGCGACAGGACCGGCACGACCGCACCCAGCACGGCGACGTTGTTGCCGCAGAGCTGCACCGGCACGGCGCTGATGTTGTTGTCGTCGAGCAGGTTGACGCCGTCGTTGTCGGCGCTGTCCGCGTTGGCGATGGGGGCGAGGGCCATCAGGCCTGCCGCCGCACCGGCGACGACCACTGCCTTCTTCAGCATTGCGTTCACTCTCCTTGTGTATTGCCGCGGGATGCCCCGAAGCGGCACGATTACCGGTGTGCGAACACGTGGGTTGACCGGTTCGGGGCGAACGAGATGTCGCCGGAGAATGGCTTCCGCTCGAAAAGGTCCAAGTGGATTCCGGGTCCGTCGGCGACGTTACCTCGAAAACAGGTGGTTCGGCGAATTCGACACGCTCGGAGCGAATTGAGATCGTCTCTCGCGGACCGCTCCGGTGGAATGCGCCGGCTACCGGGTGGTGCCGTTTCAGCCCTTGGCGGACGGGTGGTCCACGACCGGCGCGTTGACGCAGTCGCTGGTCTGCGGCGACAGGATCGGCACGACGGCGCCGAGGACCGCGACGTTGTTCCCGCAGGCCTGGACGGGCAGCACGCTGAGGTTGTTGTCGTTCAGCAGGTTGACGCCGTCGTTGTCCGCGCTGTCCGCGTTGGCGATCGGTGCCAGCGCCATCAGACCCGCCGCCGCACCGGCGACGACCACTGCCTTCTTCAGCACTTGGATGCTCCTTGTTGTTTCGGGTGTGGCGGTCGCGGTCCCTCGTTCACGAGCACCCCGGAAGTTCGCCCAGGGAGGCGACCGCGAAAAAAACCTAACCATTCCTGAAGGTGTAAGCACAGCTGGTTAACACCATCGTGTAAGCAAATCTTTTGCCCCTCAAGTCGGTGCGCCGGTGCGGAACCCGGCTACTCGCCGGTAAGGAATCGTGCTCCATAACATCAGTCGGGCGGGATTCGCGATCCGGGTTCCGCGGAATGGTCCCGAAAGCCTTTCGTCGCAGCTAGCGAGGTCGTACCGTCCGGTGGTGGACGCCGCCGAGCTGGTTCGCGAGTACGTGCGGCTCGGGCTGCGGATCGGGCGGCTCGACCCCGGTTCCGCGAGTGCCCGCGCCGTCGAACGGCGATCGCGCAGCGTCATCGATCGCGAGCCCGTATCAGCCCCTGGTGTACTTGCAGAACGAGCCGCGTTGTTGTGCGCGGTCGTCCCCGATGTCGGGTTCGTCCCCGCGCGGGCCGCGTTCCTGTCCGGGCAGCTGGCCGCGCTGGAGTGCCGCGCGCACCGGCTCGCCGGGTGGCGGACGTCGTTCCGGGCGGAGGCCGCGGCGTGCTTCGGGCTCCGCGTCGAGTTCGGCGAACCGGACCGGTACCGCAGCGCGCACGCGGAGCTGGCGGAGCTGCTGCCCGGCTCGGGTCCCCCGGCGGACCGGCTGGCGCTGCTGGCGGCGCGGGAACGGGTGCCGCCGACGCGGCTGGCGCGCGGGGTCGCCGCGCTCTCCCGCGCGTTGCGCGCTCGGGTGCGGGCCGAGCCGGGGCTGCCGGTGCAGGAGGGCGTCGACTACCGCTACGTCCGGGGCCGCTCGTGGTCGGCGCTGCACCGCTACCTCGGCGACTTCCGGTCGCTGGTCGCGGTGGACCCGGACCGGCAGGTGTGGGCGGGGCGGCTCCCGGGGCTGGTCGCGCACGAGTCCTACCCGGGCCACCACGCGGAGCACTGCCGCAAGGAGCGGGTGCTGGTCGGCGCCCGCGGCTGGTCCGAGCACGGCGTCGAGGTGCGGGACAGCCCGCAGTCGCTGCTCGCGGAGGGGATCGCCGAGTCGGGGCTGCGCATCGCGGTCGGCCCCGGCTGGGGCCGCTGGGCGCAGGAGGTGCTGGCGGAGGTGGGCATCGCCTTCGACGGGGACCGGGCGGAGCGGGTGCTCGACGCGCTGGACGGGCTGCGCCGGGTGCGGTCGGACGCGGCGCTGCTGCTGCACGACGGCCCGGGCCCCGCTGCTGCGGCGGCGCACCTGCGCCGGTGGTCGTGCCTGCCGGAGGAGGGCGTCCGCGCGTTCCTCCGGTTCGCCGCCGACCCGTGCTGGCGGCTGCACGTCGTCACCTACGCGGAAGGGCCGCCGGTGGTCGCCCGCAGGCTCGCCGCGGGAGAAGCGGTGGGGCGGCTGCTGGACGAGCCGTGGGCTCCCGGCGGCTGACCGGTTCGGGCGGCGGTGCGCCGGTTGGGCCGATCGGCGGACCCGGCGAAATCTCGGCGGAAGCCCGAAAAGTCCTGTTGTTCACTCGAACAGACCAAAGTGGACGCTGCGTTGATCACGGCACGTGCGTACGTCCGGGTGGTCGCGACGACGCGCCGCGGAGAAGTCGAACCGACCCGTCCGCGGCGCTGTGACCAGCGAGTCGACCGGTTCCCGGGAACCGCCGAGCGACGGCCGGGTGGCGTCCGGGTGCACCGAATCCGGTGCGCACGTGACACCCGGCTGACGTTCTGGCGAATCACCTGGCTGGTCGCCTGCCCAGAAGCGAATCTCGGAGGTAGCGTCCGAAGTGACGGGTCGACGCGTAAATGGCCCGTCCGGGGAGGCCCTGACCGTGGCTGTTGGCTGGATCGGACGGTACCACCGTCCTCCGTGGTCGCTCGGGGCCGGTGCGCGGCCTCGGTGGCTGCGCCGGACCGCCCGCCGGTCCGGCCAGGCCAGGGCAGGGGCGGCCCGGCCCGCCGACGAGCGGGCGTGTGCCCCACGCCCGCGAGGGAGTAGCCGTGACCACACGACGTTCCCAAGCCGCAGCGGAAACCTCGGCCCAGGCCGAGGACTCCGCAGGCGTCGCAGCCCGAACGGATGTCCGCACGTACGTGCTCGACACCTCGGTGCTGCTGTCCGATCCGTGGGCGATGACCCGGTTCGCCGAGCACCGCGTGGTGCTCCCGCTGGTCGTGATCAGCGAACTCGAAGCGAAGCGGCATCACCCGGAACTCGGCTGGTTCGCCCGCGAGGCCCTGCGGGGCCTCGACGAACTGCGCATCGAGCACGGCCGGCTGGATGCGCCGGTCGAGATCGGTGAGGACGGCGGCACGCTGCACGTCGAGCTCAACCACTCCGATCCGCAGGTGCTGCCGCCAGGTTTCCGCACCGACTCCAACGACGCCCGGATCCTGGCGTGTTCGCTGAACCTCGCCGCCGACGGGCACCGGGTCACGCTGGTCACCAAGGACATGCCGCTGCGGGTCAAGGCTGCTTCGGTGGCGCTGGAAGCCGACGAGTACCGGGCGCAGGACGTGGTGTCCAGCGGCTGGTCGGGCATGGCGGACCTCGACCTGCCGCCGGAGCAGGTGGATGCGCTGTTCAAGGACGGCGAGGCCGACCTCGACGAGGCCAAGGACCTGCCCGCGAACACCGGGCTGCGGCTGCTCGCGGGCACCCAGAGCGCGCTCGGCCGGGTCACCGCGGACAAGCAGGTGAAGCTGGTTCGCGGCGACCGGGAGGCCTTCGGGCTGCACGGCCGCTCCGCCGAGCAGCGCATCGCGCTGGACCTGCTGCTGGACCCGGACGTCGGCATCGTCTCCCTCGGCGGACGCGCGGGCACCGGCAAGTCGGCGCTGGCGCTGTGCGCCGGTCTGGAAGCCGTGCTGGAACGCCAGCAGCACCGCAAGGTCGTGGTCTTCCGGCCGGTCTACGCGGTCGGCGGCCAGGAGCTGGGCTACCTGCCGGGCAGCGAGAACGAGAAGATGCAGCCCTGGGCGCAGGCGGTGTTCGACACCCTCGGCGCGTTGGCCAGCGAGAACGTCCTCGACGAGGTCACCGACCGGGGCATGCTGGAAGTGCTGCCGCTGACCCACATCCGAGGCCGGTCGCTGCACGACTCGTTCGTGATCGTGGACGAGGCCCAGTCGCTGGAGCGCAACGTGCTGCTCACGGTGCTGTCCCGGCTCGGGGCGAACTCCAGGGTGGTGCTGACCCACGACGTGGCGCAGCGGGACAACCTGCGCGTCGGCCGGCACGACGGCGTGGCCGCGGTGATCGAGAAGTTGAAGGGCCACCCGCTGTTCGCGCACATCACGCTGACCCGTTCCGAGCGCTCGCCGGTGGCGGCGCTGGTGACGGAGATGCTGGAGGGGGAGTTCACCCCCTGATGCCCGAACCGGCCGGTGGCGTCCGCGCGGGCGCCCCCCCCCTCCGGGATCACCAGCCGCTGGGCAGCGGGCGTCCCTCGGCGAACCCGGCGGCGGACTGGATGCCCACCAGCGCGCGCTCGTGGAACTCGGCGAGGTTCCGCGCGCCCGCGTAGGTGCAGGAGGAGCGCAGCCCGGAGCTGATCTCGTCCAGCAGGTCCTCCACACCGGGGCGCTTCGGGTCGATCTTCATCCGGGAGCTGGAGATGCCCTCCTCGTAGAGCGCCTTGCGCGCCTGGTCGAAGGCGCTGTCGGTGCGCGTCCGGGCGCCGACGGCGCGCTTGGAGGCCATGCCGAAGGACTCCTTGTAGGCGCGGCCGTGCTCGTCGCGCAGCAGGTCGCCGGGCGATTCGTGGGTGCCGGCGAACCAGGAGCCCACCATCACCGAGGCGGCCCCGGCGGCCAGCGCCAGCGCCACGTCCCGCGGGTGCCGCACGCCGCCGTCGGCCCACACGTGCTTGCCGAGCTCCCGCGCGGCCGCGGCGCACTCGGCGACGGCGGAGAACTGGGGACGGCCGACGCCGGTCATCATCCGGGTGGTGCACATGGCGCCCGGGCCGACGCCGACCTTGATCACGTCCGCGCCGGCCTCGACGAGGTCCCGCACGCCGTCGGCGGTGACCACGTTGCCCGCGACGACCGGCACCGACGGGTCGAGCGCCCGCACCGCGCGCAACGCGCTGATCATCTTCTCCTGGTGGCCGTGCGCGGTGTCCACGACCAGCGCGTCCACCCCCGCCGCGAGCAGCGCGGCCGCCTTGCCCGCCACGTCGCCGTTGACGCCGACCGCGGCGGCGACCCGGAGCCGGCCCGCCCCGTCCAGCGCGGGCGCGTAGATCTCGGCGCGCAGCGAGCCGCGCCCGGTGAGGATCCCGGCGAGCCTGCCGTCTCCGTCGACCGCGAGCACCACCTGCTTGCCCTGGGCGTGCAGCTGCTCGAAGACCTCGCGGGGTTCGGTGCCCAGCGGCAGCACCAGCGGGGTGCGGTCGGCGACCTCGCCGACCCGGGCGAACCGGTCCACGCCGGAGCAGGCGGACTCGTCCACGACGCCGACCGGCCTGCGGTCCTCGTCGACGACCACGACCGCGCCGTGCGAGCGCTTCGGCAGCAGGTTCAGCACGTCCGCGACCGCGTCGTCCGGGCGCAGCACCAGCGGCGTGTCCCAGACCGGGTGCCGGTCCTTCACCCAGGACACGATCTCCGCGACGGCTTCGGGGGCGACGTCCTGCGGCAGGACGGTGATCCCGCCGCGCCGCGCCACCGTCTCCGCCATGCGGCGGCCCGCGACGGCGGTCATGTTGGCGACCACGACCGGGAGCGTGGTGCCCGAGCCGTCGGAGGTCGCGAGGTCGACGTCGAACCGGGACTCGACGCCGGAGCGGCGCGGGGCCAGGAAGACGTCGTCGTAGGTCAGGTCTGTGGAGGGCTGCTGCCCGTTCAAGAACCGCACGAGGTTCCACCCTACGTGCCGGACGGCCCCCACCGGTCGGATCGAGCGAGCCGCCGGTTCTGCGCGGATCATCCGGAAGTGTGGTTGCGGGGGGTTTTCGCCACCAGGCTAGATTGGGGGCAGCTGCGCAAGGTGCGTGGAAGTAAGCTCCAAGTACCGCCGGTTCCCGCGTGCGGCGGCCAATGCCGACCCGCACAACCGAGTGCTCCGCAACCCGAGTCGAGGGACGAGCGGTCAGATCTCCTCGCCGCTGAGCAGGGGTTCGAAGGAGCGGTAGGCGGTGTAGTTGCGGAAGAAGCGGCTGTACAGCTCGGAGCCGTCGTCGAAGGTGGCGTCCTCGACCTTCTTCACCTCGACGAGCTCCTTGAACTTCCAGGTGACGATCTCGCCGTCCTCGTTCGGGTAGCTGGCGGCCTGCTGCTTGCCGCAGTCGACGGCCTTCTCCCGCGCCTCCTCGTCGGATTCGGCCTTGACCAGCACGAACGATTCCTCGTAGAGCTCCGGTTCGGTGGCCGACGCGGAGGAGATCTCGATGAGCAGCACCGCGACGTAGAACTCGGCCTCGGCGGAGGAGGTGCTCGCCTGGAAGTCGCGGGGGTCGATGCTGCCCGAACCGATGTCGATCGAGCCGACCTGCTCGTCGTCGCTGGGGGTGGTCATGGCTCCACCCTCTCATCCGCCGAGGAGGCCCCCGGCAGCATGGCCCGCACCGCGTCGATCGTGTCGGCGGTGGCGGCGTCCTTGTCGGGGCGGTAGCGCAGCACGCGGGCGAAGCGCAGCGCGACCTCGCCGGGGTAGCGGGTGCTGACCTGCACCCCGTCCAGTTCGACCTCCACGACCAGGTCCGGGGCGAGGTGCACGGTACTCCGGTCGCGGTGCGTCTCGTGGCGGGGGAATTCGGCGGTCTGCCAGGCGAGGAGTTCGTCGGTGAGGCCCTTGAACGTCTTGCCCACCATGATCGGCGGTCCGCCCGCCGGGTCGCGGGCGCCGAGGTGCAGGTTGGACAGCGTCCCGCTGCGCCGCCCGTGGCCCCATTCCGCGGCGAGCACCACCAGGTCCAGCGTGTGCGACGGTTTGACCTTGCGCCAGGCCCGGCCGCGCCGCCCCGCCGCGTAGATCGAGTCGAGGTCCTTCACCACGACCCCTTCGTGCCCGGCGTCGAGGGCGTCGTTCAGCAGCGCGTCCGCGTCCTCGGCGTTCCCGGGGCGCACCCCGGGGATGCGGTGCTCGGGTGCGACCCGGGCCAGCGCCGCCAGCCGCCGGTGCAGCGGCTCGTCCACCAGGTCGGCGCCGTCCAGGTGCAGGCAGTCGAAGAAGTGCGGCCGCAGCACCTCGTCGCGCGGACCGCGGGCGCCGAAGCGGGACATCGTCTCCTGGAACGGGCGGGGCCTGCCGGAGTCGGTGAGGGCGAGCGCCTCCCCGTCCAGCACCACCGACGTGCAGGGCAGCGCCAGGCCCAGTTCGACGAGTTCCGGGACCTGCCCGGTGATCTCGCGGAGCGTGCGGGTGAACACCCGGACCTGCTCGCGGTCCCGGTGCAGCTGGATCCGCGCCCCGTCCAGCTTGTGCTCGACCACGCAGTCGCCGAGTTCGCCCAGCGCCGCCGTGAGGGTGTCGGCGGGCGAGGCGAGCATCGGTCGCAGCGGCCTGCCCACTTCGAGTCGGAACTCGGCGAGCGCGGCGGAACCGCCGGTCAGCGCGGCCTCGGCGGTGGCGGGCAGCCGCCCGGAGAGCATGAACGCCCGGAGCACCGCTTCGGCGGGCACGTCGGCGGCGCGGGCGACGGCCGCCAGCAGCACGCCTTCGAGCGCGCCTTGCCGGAGTTCGCCGCCGAGCAGCCGGACCAGGAACCGCTGCTCGTCGGCGGTGGCGCGGCCCAGCAACGCGTGCAGCAGGTCGAGGCGGCGCTGCCCGGATCCGGTGCCGGTGGTGGCGCGCAGCTCGTCGACGGTGGCGGCCACGTCGAGCACGGTCAGTCCGGGGGTCGCGGCGGGTTCGGCGCGCAGCGCGTTCAGCGTGGACCAGCCGACCCCGGCGCGGCCGCCGGGCAGCTCACCGGCGAGCAGCGCGGCGGCGGGCCGGATCTCGGCGCCGCGCAGGCGGGTGAGCAGTTCGGCGAGGGTGCGGATCTTCGCGTTGCGGGCGCGGGTCCCCGCGACCTCGGCGGACGCGGAGACGACTGCGTTCAGCGGCACCATGCGTCCATGGTGCGCGCGGTGCCCCGCAACTCGCCGGAGGAACGGGGAACCGGTGGGGCGGTGCGCGGCGTCGTAGTCGTGATCCGGAACCGCTGGGGGTGCTCCGGATCGGGCCGTGCGCTCGCCGGGTGGCGGTGCGCACGGCCCACCGGCTCACTTGGCCTTGGCCATGCCCAGCACGTCCAGCGCGGTGTCCAGCTGCTCCAGGGTGAGCTTGCCGGAGTCGACGTGGCCGCGTTCGAGGACGACCTCGCGGATGGTGCGGCGCTCCTTGAGGGCCTGCTTCGCGATCGAGGCGGCCTCCTCGTAGCCGATGAAGCGGTTCAGCGGCGTGACGATCGAGGGCGAACCCTCGGCGTACTCGCGGGCGCGCTCGACGTTGGCCTCGACCCCGGCGAACACCTTGTCGGCGAGCAGCCGGGACACGGCGGCGAGCAGCCGCGCGGATTCCAGCACGTTGCGGGCGATCACCGGCAGGTTCACGTTGAGCTGGAAGTTGCCCTGCGCGCCGGCGAACGCGACGGCCGCGTCGTTGCCGATGACCTGCGCGACGACCTGGAGGGTGGCCTCCGGGATCACCGGGTTCACCTTGCCCGGCATGATCGAGGAACCGGGCTGCAGGTCGGGCAGCGCCAGCTCGGCGAGGCCGGTGCGCGGGCCGGACCCGAGCCAGCGCACGTCGTTGGCGATCTTGTTCAGGCTCACCGCGACGGTGCGCAGGTGCCCGGAGGTCTCGACGACGCCGTCCTGGGTGGCCTGCGCCTCGAAGTGGTCGCGGGCCTCGGTCAGCGGCAGTCCGGTGACGCGGGCGAGCTCGGCGGCGACGGCCGCGCCGAAGCCGTCCGGCGCGTTCAGGCCGGAGCCGACGGCGGTGCCGCCGATGGGCAGCTCGCCGAGCCGGTCCAGCCCGGAACGCAGCCGCTCCACGCCGAAGCGCACCTGCGAGGCCCACGCGCCCGCTTCCTGGGCGAGGGTGATCGGCACCGCGTCCATCAGGTGGGTGCGGCCGGACTTGACGACCTCGGCCCACTCGGCGGCGCGGCCCTCGACGACGCCCGCCAGGTGCTCCAGAGCGGGGATGACGTCGGTGAGCACGGCCTCGGTGGCGGCCACGTGGATGGTGGTGGGGAACGTGTCGTTCGAGGACTGCGAGGCGTTGACGTGGTCGTTCGGGTGCACGTCGCGGCCGAGTCCGCGGGTCGCGAGGGTCGCGATGACCTCGTTGGCGTTCATGTTCGACGACGTGCCGGAGCCGGTCTGGAACACGTCGATCGGGAAGTGCGCGTCGTGGTGGCCCTCGGCGACCTCGTCGGCGGCGGTGGCGATGGCCTCGGCCATGTCGGCGTCGAGGATGCCGAGTTCGCCGTTGACCCGCGCGGTGGCGGCCTTGAGCAGTCCGAGGGCGCGGATCTGCGCGCGCTCCAGCCCGCGGCCGGAGATCGGGAAGTTCTCCACGGCGCGCTGCGTCTGCGCGCGGTACAGGGCGTCGGCGGGAACCCTGACCTCGCCCATGGTGTCGTGTTCGATCCGGTAGTCCTGTTCAGCCATGACCGAAGTGTCCACCGCCCGAGCGGGGCCGGTCAGTATGGGGCGGCCCACTTCCGGGCAGTCCTCCGGGTGCTGGACCGAGAAAGGTGACGGAGATCGTCGCCGAGCCGGGCGCGCCGGGCTCGGAGGTGATCCGCGTTGCACCGGCGCGAGCGGGGTGGGGCATGGCCGAGCACGAGGTCGATCTGCTGGTCGTCGGCGCGGGGCCGGCGGGGCTGTTCGCGGCGTACTACGCGGGGTTCCGGGGCCTGTCGGTGGCGGTGGTGGATTCGCTGCCGGAACCGGGCGGGCAGGTCGCGGCGATGTATCCGGAGAAGCTGATCTTCGACGTGCCGGGGTTCCCCGCGGTGCGCGGCCGCGACCTGGCGGCGGCCCTGGTGGAGCAGGCCGCGCCGCGCGAACCGCGCTACCTGCTGGGCAGGGACGCCACCGATCTGTCCGAAGTGGACGGACGGCTACGGGTGCTGGCGGGCCCGGAACCGGTGCGCGCGCGAGCCGTGCTGATCACCGCGGGCATCGGCGAGTTCACGCCCCGGCCGCTGCCCGCGGGCGGGGACTGGCTCGGCAGGGGAGTGGTGCACTTCGTGCCCGACCTGGCGGTGCACCGCGGGCAGGACGTGGTGGTGGTCGGCGGCGGCGATTCGGCGTTCGACTGGGCGCTGGCGCTGCACCCGATCGCGCGCAGCGTGACCCTCGTGCACCGCCGGGCGCGGTTCCGCGCGCACCCGGGCCTGGTGCGGGAGGTCGCCGAGCTCGGCGTCGAGATCATCACCGAGGCGCAGGTGGTGGCGGTGCGCGGGGACTCCGCGGGCGTGCACGAGGTGGAGCTGGCCGTCGGCGAGCGGCGGCGGGTGCTGCCCGCGCGGACCGTGGTCGCCGCGCTCGGCTTCACCGCCTCGCTGGGGCCGATCGAGTCCTGGGGACTGGAGTTGGCCGGGCGCTCGATCCGGGTGGACAGCACGATGCGCACCAACCGGGACCGGGTGTACGCGGCGGGCGACGTGGCCACCTACCCGGGGAAGGTGAAGCTGATCGCCACCGGTTTCGGCGAGGCCGCCACCGCGGTCAACAACCTCGCGGTCGCCCTGGACCCGGCGGCCCACCTCTTCCCGGGCCACTCCTCCGACCGGAGCTGAACGTGGAACGGCCGCCCTCCCCCCCCCGGGGGGGGCGCGGGGGGGGGGGGGGCGGGGGCCGGGGGGGGGGGCGCGGGCCCCCCCCGCCGCCCCCCCCCCGCCGGGGGGGTGGAGGGGGCG
>NZ_JAIUKC010000161.1:0-6369 GCF_020177435.1 Saccharopolyspora sp. 7B
CCCCCCGGCCCCAAACACCCCCCGGCCCCCCGGGCCCCCCCCCCCCCCCCCCCCCGCCCCCCCCCCCCCCCCCCCCCCCCCCCCCGCCCCCCCCCCCCCCCCCGGGGGGGGGGGCGGCCGGTCTGCGGGTGCCGATCAGGCGGCGGTGTTCTCCTCGACCCAGTCGGACAGCGCCGACACGTCGGTGTAGATCGACGGGCCGGTCGCGCAGTTCGAGTCGTTGTTCCCGGCGCGGCTGGTGGCGCCGATCAGCTCCCAGGAGCCCTCGGTGCCCTTGATCTGCGGGCCGCCCGAGTCGCCGTAGCAGGCGCCGGAGTCGCCACCGGGGTTCGAGGTGCAGATCTCGGTCTCGCCCTCGATGCCCGAGCAGTCGGCGTCGTCGACGATCGCGGTGTCCAGCTCCTGCAGCGTGGCGGGGGCTTCGCCGCCCGGCGCCGGGCTGGTCTGGCCCCAGCCGATGATGCGGGTCTCGGTGCCGGTGGCGCCCGACTCGGGGGCGATGGAGATCGGCTGCGCGGAGACCTGCGTGTCCAGCTTGATCACGGCGATGTCCGCCGAGTCGTGCACCTTGATGTCGCTGACCCCGGCCTCTTCGCCGCCGGAGGCGTGCTCCAGGCTGCCGACGCGGACGGACAGGTCGCCGGGCTGGCTGCCCTGGACGCAGTGCGCGGCGGTGACCGCCCAGTCGGCCTTGATCAGCGAAGCGCCGCAGATGTGCCCGCCGCCGGATTGCAGCGACACCATGAACGAGTAGGTCTCGGTGGCGTCGTGGCCGCCCACGACCATGGGCGTGGGGTCCTGGGCCGCGGAAGCGGGCGTGGCCAGCGCGAGCGCGGCGCCGGCGGCGAGCACTCCGGTGAGCAGGGAGCGTGTGCGCATGGGGGACGAGTCCTTCCGTGTGCCCGGTCCTGGGACGGCCCGGGGTGGTGCTCGGTCCGGTGCGGCGGGCCGAGTGACCACTGACGGTAAGGATCTTCACTCATCCGAGGCACCCACTTAGGTGGGTCTTCACGTCGCTCCAACGACGGTACCCACCCGGCCGAACGCGGCTCCGGTGCAGGTCAACACCGGCCTGATGGCCGATTCGGGGAAATACCGGGAAAAACAGCTCCCCGCGAAACGACGGACCGCCCGCCCCGGCGTGCGGGACGGGCGGTCCGGTCGCGGCGATCAGGGGAGCAGGCCGTGCCTGCCGCCCTCGTCGCCGCCCAGCTCCACGTCCGAGTACTCGCGCAGCTTCGTCAGCTTGTGCAGGCCCTCGATCACCCGCACCGTGCCCGACTTCGACCGCATCACGATCGACTGGGTGCTGCACCGGTTCGCCCGGTAGTGCACGCCCTTGAGCAGCGCGCCGTCGGTGATGCCGGTGGCGCAGAAGAACACGTTGTCCCCGCGCACCAGGTCCGAGGTGGTCAGCACCTGCTCCACGTCGTGCCCGGCGTCGAGCGCCTGCTGCCGCTCCGCGTCGTCCTTCGGCCACAGCCGGGTCTGGATCTCCCCGTCCATGCACTTGAGCGCGGCCGCGGTGATGATGCCCTCCGGCGTGCCGCCGATGCCGATGAGCATGTCGACGCCGCTGTCCGGGCGGGCCGCGGCGATCGCCCCGGCCACGTCGCCGTCGGAGATGAACTGGATGCGCGCGCCCGCCTCGCGGACCTCGCGGACCAGGTCCTCGTGCCGCGGCCGGTCCAGGATGCACACCGTGACGTCGGAGACGTCGATGTGCTTGGCCTTCGCGACGCGGCGGATGTTCTCCGCGGTCGGCGCGTTCAGGTCCACCACCCCGGCGGCCTCCGGCCCGACGGCGAGCTTCTCCATGTAGAACACCGCGGACGGGTCGAACATGGCGCCGCGCTCGGCGACGGCGAGCACGGCCAGCGCGTTCGGCATGCCCTTGCTCAGCAGCGTCGTGCCGTCGATCGGGTCGACGGCGACGTCCACCTCGGGGCCTGCGCCGTTGCCGACCTCCTCGCCGTTGAACAGCATCGGCGCTTCGTCCTTCTCGCCCTCGCCGATGACGACGACGCCCTGCATCGAGACGGTGCCGATCAGCTTGCGCATGGCATCCACCGCGGCGCCGTCACCGGAGTTCTTGTCGCCGCGACCGACCCAGCGTCCCGCGGCCATCGCCGCGGCCTCGGTGACCCGGACCAGTTCCATGGCCAGGTTGCGGTCGGGCGCCTCGTGGTGGCCCTGCGTGGTGGACGTGCTCATCGCGCCTCCCGGTATGGCGAGCTGACTCCATCGGCAGCACGCGCCGGCTCCGCGCGCCCTGCTCGTCGGATCTTCGCAGATCGCGCAGCTCGGAGCCGGGGCACGTGGGCGAGCCCACTACCGGTCTTCGCCGGGCTCCTCCACGGAGGCGAGGGCGCGGTCGACGCGTTCGCGCGCGCCCGCGAGGTGCCGCTCGCACACGGCGGCGAGGGCTTCGCCGCGTTCCCACAGCGACAGCGACTCCTCCAGGGACAGGCCACCGGCTTCGAGCCGCTTGACCACGTCGGCCAGTTCGTCCCGCGCCGGCTCGTAGCCCAGCTCGGCGACGTCCGGGTGGTCGGCGACCGGGTCGAAGTGCTCGTCCTGCTCGTTCTTCGTCACGGGGTGGGGCTCTCCAGCTTGCTGGGTACGGACACCACGGCGGTCGCGATGGCCTGGTCGTAGCCGATGAACGCCTCGGCGAACTCGGCGCCGTCGCCTTCCCGGACCGCGTCGTTGATGCGCAACTGCGCTTCGACGACCCTACGTCGGTGGGCGGATCCGCGGCCCACCCACCACCGGCCGCCCGCGTACTCGGACGTGGCGTCGGCCAGCGCCCGCAGCTTCAGCGGCAGCGTCCGGCGCTCGGTGGAGTCGCAACCGCCGAGCAGCGCGTTCCAGCAGCGCGCGGCGGCCAGGTCGGCCTCCCGCGCGCACCGCCGGACCTGCTCGGCGTCGTGCAACTTCGGCGAGCGCGTGACGGCCACCGTCAAGGGGAGGAATGTGGGCTCCTGCTGTCCCCGCACCACGACCTCCCTCGTTCCACTACTCCGTTCCGCCGGGCACCACGGCGTGCACCGCTCCGTCAACGACGCGGACCCGCAACGTGGTTCCCGCCGGGGCCTGGTCGATCGAGCGCAGCACTCCGTCGGCCCCGTCGGGCTCGACGCGCTGCACGATCGCGTACCCGCGAGCAAGAGTGGCCGCAGGACCGAGGGTCGTCAAGCGAGATCGAGTCGCGGTCATCGCATGCCCTTCGGCGGTGAGCACGCCCGTGATGGCGCGCCGCGCGCGGTCCCGTCCGACCTGGACCTGTTCTGATCTGCGGTCCAGCGGGCCGTGCGGGTCGGCCAGCGCGGGCCTGCTGCGCAGCGAATCCAGCAGCCTGCGCTCGCGGTCCACCCATCCGTGTAGCGCTCGTCGCGCGCGGTCGCGGAGCTGGTGCACCCGCTGGGTCTCCTCCGCCATGTCCGGAACGACGCGCTTGCCCGCGCCGGTCGGGGTGGAGCAGCGGACGTCGGCGACGTGGTCCAGCAGCGGCGAGTCCGGCTCGTGCCCGATCGCGCTGACCACCGGCGTGCGGCAGGTCGACACCGCGCGGCACAGCGCCTCGTCGGAGAACGGCAGCAGGTCCTCGACGCTGCCGCCCCCGCGGGCCAGCACGATCACGTCCACCTCGGGGTCGCGGTCGAGCTCGCCCAGCACGTCGAGGATCTGCGGCACCGCGGTCGAGCCCTGCACGGCCACGTTGCGGATCTCGAAGCGCACCGACGGCCAGCGCAGCCGCGCGTTGCTGAGCACGTCGTGCTCGGCCGCGGACGCCCGCCCGGTGATCAGGCCGACCTTGTTCGGCAGGAACGGCAGCCGCCGCTTGCGCGCCGGGTCGAACAGGCCTTCCGCCTTGAGCAGCTGGCGGAGCCGTTCGATGCGGGCGAGCAGTTCACCGATGCCGACGGCGCGGATCTCGTCCACCCGCAGGCTCAACGTCCCGCGGCCGGTGAAGAAGGTGGGCTTGCCGTGCACCACGACGCGGCTGCCGTCGGTCAGCGGCGGGTCCTGCTTGCGCAGCAGCGAGGACGCGCAGGTCAACGTCAGCGACACCTCGGCGGACGGGTCGCGCAGGGTGAGGAAGGAGGTGGCGGCGCCGGGCCGTTGCGAGATCTGCGTGATCTGGCCTTCGACCCAGATGGTGCCGAGCCGGTGGATCCAGTCGGCGATCTTGCGGGCCACGGTGCGCACCGGCCACGGGTCTTCCGCGCTGGTCGGCGGTGGGTTGGCGGGGGCGTTCAGGACCGCTCCTTCCACGTCCGGGCTTGGGCGGCGCGATCATACGGCCGTTCCCCGTCGGGGCGGGGCGGCGCGTCAGTTCTCGGTGCGGAGGCGTTCGAGCCGGTTGCCGAGCATCCGCAGGAACTCGGGGCGCTGCTGGTTCGCCCGCTCGTGGTCGAGCATGGCCTCGACCTCGGCGGTGGAGAAGCCGCGCAGCCTGCCGCGGAGCTGGGGCAGCGTGATGCCCTCGTAGCCGGCGAGCACGCCCGCGTCGTCCGGGGCGGGTGCGGCGGGCGCGGGTTCGTCCTCGTCGAAGGTGGCCCACTCCGGCTGGTCCTCGCCGCGGTCCCAGGCGCCGAGCGCCTCGTCGCCGCGGATGGCCAGTTCGGTGATCTGCTGCTGCATCCGCATCGACAGCTGGAGGGCCTGGCTGGCCACGGTCAGCGGCAACCCGAGCAGCTGGGCGGGCAGCCGCCGGGTCTGCTCGGCGGTGACGGCCGCGAGTCCGGCCGCGACGCGGATCGGCAAGGGGTACGTCGACATGGCCCCAGCCTCCCGCACTCGCGCCGCGGAAACTATCGGCCGGGCACCGGAGCTTCGCCCGGAGGTGCGGGCCGGTTACGGATTCCGGCGGTACCCCCGGGGTGTCCGGTGGCGGTCGGTCACCGTTGACCGCCGCGTCCCGCGCGACGGGTGTCCGCCGGTAGCGGGAAGGGTGACGCTCGGTACCGCCTCGGCAGGTGGCCGCAGGGCTGACCCGTCGCGGGGTGGTCCGTACCCTGGACGGCATGAGCACCTCGCCGCAGGCCGCCGATCGCCTCGCACCGAGCGACCTTGACCAAGGCACCTCCGACCAGGGCACTTCCGAGGGCGGACGCACCAAGCGCGTCCTGCTCGCCAAGCCCCGTGGCTACTGCGCAGGCGTGGACCGCGCGGTCATCACGGTCGAGAAGGCGCTGGACACCTACGGCCCGCCCGTGTACGTGCGCAAGGAGATCGTGCACAACAAGCACGTGGTGGAGACGCTCCAGGACCGCGGCGTGATCTTCGTGGACGAGACCGACGAGGTCCCCGAGGGCGCGCTGGTGGTGTTCTCCGCGCACGGCGTCAGCCCCGCGGTGCACGAGGAGGCCAAGACCCGGAACCTGCGCACCATCGACGCGACCTGCCCGCTGGTCACGAAGGTGCACAAGGAGGTCAACCGGTTCGCCCGCGACGACTACGACATCCTGCTGATCGGCCACGAGGGCCACGAGGAGGTCGAGGGCACCGCCGGTGAGGCGCCGGACCGCGTGCAGCTCGTAGACAAGCCGGAGGACGTGGACAAGGTGCACGTCCGCGACCCGAACAAGGTCGTGTGGCTGTCGCAGACCACGCTCAGCGTCGACGAGACGATGGAGCGGGTCGACCAGATCAAGGAGCGCTTCCCCGATCTGCAGGCGCCGCCGAGCGACGACATCTGCTACGCCACCTCGAACCGCCAGTTCGCGGTGAAGGCGATGGCCGCCGAGTGCGACCTGGTGCTGGTCGTCGGCTCGCAGAACTCCTCGAACTCGAAGCGGCTCGTCGAGGTCGCGCTGCAGGCGGGCGCGAACGACTCGCACCTGATCGACTACGCGAACCAGATCGAGGACTCCTGGCTGGAGGGCGTCGGCACGGTCGGCGTCACCAGCGGTGCCTCGGTGCCGGACGTGCTGGTGATGCAGGTGCTGGAGCACCTCGCCGAGCGCGGCTGGGACGGCGAGGTCGAAGAGGTCACCACCGCCAACGAGAAGATCACCTTCGCGCTGCCGCGGGAGCTCCGCAAGGACCTCAAGGAGAACCCGGACGCGCCGAAGGGCGTCCGCTGACCGCTCCCTCCCGCGGGAGGAACCGGGTGGTCCGCCGCTGAAGGGGCGAGACCACCTGGCGAGCACGCGAACGCGAAACGGCCCGCTCGACCTGATCGGTCGGCGGGCCGTTCTGCTGCGCTGGGCGGGGGCGCCGGCGTCCTTCAGTCGAAGAAGTCGTCGTCGCGGCGGGGGCGGCGGGGCCTGCGCGCCGGGTCGTGTGTGTGTTTTAAACCTCTGTCGCTGCCGCCGACGTAATAGGTGTTGTTCTCGGTGGGGGCCGGTTCGATAAAAAAAA
>NZ_JAIUKC010000162.1:0-4093 GCF_020177435.1 Saccharopolyspora sp. 7B
GGACAGGTCCTGGTCCGGGCGCTCGCCGTCCACCAGGAACTTGGTGGTCACGTCCAGCACGCAGGCGTTGCCGCCGAGCCCCCCGACGAGCAGGTGTCCAACGCGGCCAGGGAATGCCTGGAACGCTTGAACACCGCCTGATCCGGCCGGGCGGTCGACCCCGCCCGCGCCGGACCGGGGACGATCAGCGGGAGGCCGGGCAGGACAGGTCCTGGTCCGGGCGCTCGCCGTCCACCAGGAACTTGGTGGTCACGTCCAGCACGCAGGCGTTGCCGCCGAGCACGTAGGCGCCGTGCCCTGCCTCGTCGGTGCTGACCAGCCGCGCGCGGTCGCCGAACTTCTCCCGGAGCAGCTCGCCGCCGCGGTGCGGGGTGACCGGGTCGCGCCGGTTCTGCACGATGAGCACGTCGTCCGACCCGTCGTCGAGGACCGGCACCCGCGGCTCGGCGGGCTCGTGCGCCCAGAACGCGCAGGGCAGCACGTTCGCGGTGGCCGCGCCGAACAGCGGGAACTCCGCCCGGTCCGCGGCCACCCCGCGCCGGTAGGTCTCGACGTCCTCCGGCCATTCGACGTCGTTGCAGGTCACCGCGAGGAACACCGACAGCGAGTTGTCCAACGCCGAGGTGTCGGCCCCGGCGAGCTGCTGCGCGCGCACCGCGCCCTCGTCGGAGTCGCGCAGCGACTGCCAGAGCTGCGCGGTCCGGCCGTAGGTCGATTCGGCGTACAGCCCGACGAAGGTGGCCAGCCGGAACTGCGCCCCGTCCACCCCCGCGAACGGCTGGGCGTCGAGGCGTTCGGCGAGGTCGAAGTAGGTGCGCCGCACCTCCTCCTCGGTGCCGCCGAGGCCGTAGGAGTCGCCGCGCTGCGCGACCCACGCCGCGAAGTCCGGGAAGGCCTGCTCGGCGCCGAGCGCGAACCGGCGCATCCCGTCCCGGTCCAGCGCGGTGTCGCCGATGTTGCTGTCCAGCACCACCCGGTCGGCCCGCTCCGGGAACATCGAGGCGTACGCGGCACCCAGCGCGGAACCGTAGGACGCCCCGTAGAAGCTCGCCTTCTCCTCGCCGAGCGCGGCCCGGATCCGGTCCAGGTCGCGCGCCATGTTCGCGGTGGTCAGGCTGCTCAACCGCCCGTCGTCGTGCTGGGCGCACTGCTCGGCGATGGTGCGCACCTCCGCGGCCCGCTCGGTGACCGCGGCGTCGTCGTCCACCGCGTACGGCGGGATGTTGCCGTAGCGCGCCTGCTCGTCGGTGAACCCGCAGCTCACCGGGGACGAGTGGCCCACTCCCCTGGTGTCCATCCCGATCAGGTCGTAGCCGTCCAGCACGCTCGCGGGCAGGCCCCGGTTCGCCAGGTCGGCGCCGAAGGACAGCCCGGAGCCGCCCGGACCGCCTGGGTTGAGCAGCAGCACCCCGCGCCGCCGCTCGGGGTGCTGGCTGGCCAGCCGCGAGATCGTGAGGTCGAGCTGCGCGCCGTCCGGGTCGGAGTAGTCCACCGGCACCTGCACGACCGCGCACTGCACCGGCTGCGGGTCGGTCACCACGTCCGCCGGGCACGGCCCCCACTCCGGCCCGGTCCCCTCGGCCGAGGCCGGCACCGCCAGCAGCGAGGCCGCGAGCCCTGCCGCGATCAGTGCGGCCGCGCTCCGGCCCGCGTTCCGTTCGAGATCCATGTCGTCCTGCCCCTCATCCCGGGTGTTCTCCCGGAGGAGCACTCAACGGTGTGCCCCAGGGGCGAGGTCAACGGCTCGGGCGCTGAGTTGCTCCGTTCGGCGGCAGGCGTGCGGCCGGCGGTCAGCCGAGTTCGTCGAGCGCGGCGGGGAGTTCGGTGATGTCGCCGAGCACGCGGTGCGCTCCGGCGAGGGCGTCCTCGGCGGGCGGGAAGTGGGCGTTGGGCACCGCGAACACGGTGGCGCCGGAGGCGGTGGCGGCGCGCAGCCCGTTGCTGGAGTCCTCGACGGCGGCGCAGTCGGCGGCGGAGGTGCCGAGCAGCCGCGCGGCCTCCAGGTACACGTCGGGCGCGGGTTTGCCCGCGCCGACCTGCTCGCTGGAGAGGGTGGCGCCGACGGTGAGGCCGGTGCTGTCTAGGAACGCCTGGATGATCCGCGGCGGCGCGGAGCTGGCGATGGCGGTGGGGAACCGCTCGGCGACGCGCCGCAGGGTGTCGGCGGCGCCGGGCAGCACGGGCGCGTCCGCGGCGTAGACGCGGGCCATCTCGGAGATGACCCGTTCGGCGGCGTCGTCGGCGGTGAGCTGCGCGCCGAGGTCGTCGACGAGGTAGCGGGCCCATTCGGGGGTGCTCATGCCCTGCATGGCCCGGGTCGCGTCGTCGGTCCAGCGGCCGCCGTGGGCGGCGACGACGTCGCGGCGGATGCGGTCCCAGAGTTGTTCGGAGTCGACGAGGACGCCGTCGAGGTCGAAGAGCACGGCTGCGGGAGTCACGTCGCCGATCGTAGGAGCCGGGGCGCGGGCGCGTCCTGCTCGGTGGCGCGACGGTGGTGCCGGGGTGGTGCCGGGGTGGTGCCGGGGTGGCGCGGCGGTGGTGCAGGAGCGGCGCGGCACCGGGTGCAGGGGCGGTGCGCCGGGCGGGTTACTCCGGTCGCGGCGTCGCGCTGCTGCGAACGGAGCCGTTCGGGCTGTGTGCCTGCTCATGCGGGCTGGCTGGAGAACCACCAGAAAGTTAGCATTGCGAACGAACTACCCGGTGGGCGGCACGCGAGACGCGGAACGGCTCACCCCGAGACGCTGAGGAGTGGCGGCCGATGAGCGGCACGCACGACGTCCGGTTGCTGGACGTCTTCAAGGGCCAGCCGAAAGCGGTGTGGATCACCGCGTTCGCCGCGGTCATCGCCTTCATGGGCATCGGACTGGTGGACCCGATCCTGCTGTCCATCGCACAAGCCCTGCACGCCGGACCCGAGCAGGTGACGCTGCTGTTCTCGTCCTACCTGGGCGTCCAGGTGGTGGCGATGCTCGTCACCGGCGCGTTCAGCGCCCGCTTCGGGCCCAAGCGGACCGTCGTCACCGGCCTCGTGCTGATCGTGCTGGCCACGCTGGCCTGCGCGGTCGCCGGATCCATCGGGCAGCTGGTGGCGCTGCGCGCGGTGTGGGGCCTGGGCAACGCGTTCTTCATCGCCACCGCGCTGTCGGTGATCGTCGGCGCGGCCAGCGGCGGCCAGCAGGCCGCGATCCTGCTGTACGAGGCGGCGCTCGGCATCGGCCTGTCCACCGGCCCGCTGCTCGGCGCGCTGCTGGGCAACATCTCCTGGCGGGGGCCGTTCGCGGGTACCGCGGTGCTGATGGCGATCGCGCTGGTGCTCTCGGCCGGGTTCCTGCCCGCCGACGACGCGGACCCGGCGAAGCGGCCGAAGGTGCGGCTGCTCGACCCGCTGCGCGCCCTCGGGCACGGCGGGCTGCTGCGCACCGCGCTCGGCTCCGCCTTCTACACGGCCGCGTTCTTCGTGGTGCTCGCGTGGGCGCCGTTCGTGCTGGAGTTCGGGGCGATCGCGGTCGGCCTGGTGTTCTTCGGCTGGGGCCTGTGCGTGGCGGTGGCGGGCGTGACCCTCGCGCCGAAGCTCGCCGCCCGGTTCGGCGACGCGGGCGGGACCGTGCTCGCGGTGCTGCTGTACGCGGTGCTGCTGCTGGTGATGGCGGTCGGGTCGAAACCGGTCGTGGTGGTCGCGGTGATCCTCAGCGGTATCGCCTCGGGCCTGCTGAACACGCTGTTCACCGGGACCGCGATGAGCATCAGCGACGCGCCGCGCTCGGTGGCCAGCGCCGGGTACAACTTCTGCCGCTGGTTCGGCGGCGCGGTCGCGGCGACGTTGGTCGGGCACGTCGCGGACTGGTTCGGCTCGGCGCACGCCCCGTTCGCGGTGGCCGCGGTGCTGTGCGTGGTCTCGGCGGGCCTGCTGCTGGTGGACCTGCGCAAGCGCCGGGATCCGCACCGCGTGCCCGTGGAGGCCGCCGCCGTCGGCGAGGAGTTCTGACCCGTCCCGGCACCGGGCGCGAACGGGGCGTGCGCCGAGCCGAACCAGTCCGCGACGTGCCCGACCAACGTCGCCGCGCCCCCGCCCCCCAACCAGCGGCAGAAATTT